>JAWODU010000116.1:0-25497 GCA_046483125.1 Kiritimatiellia bacterium | reverse complement strand
GGAATGGATTACCAGATGGGTGGGAAATTGATAAAAGAGGACACCTAGAATATAATGAACCAGAAGATCAATATTGCTTTGATTTTTTAAATACAGGACTCCAAACTGAAAGTGTCCTTGATGATTCAAATAAATTCAATGATGATTTTGAATCTTTAATTGAAACAACCTTAGAGTTGTTAAAGGGTGGGGATGATGGAATTGGAATTTTAACATATTCAGGATGGGATGATTATGCACGTACAAATGGACCTTATCAAAATGTAAATGGTTCGCCTCCCGCATGTACGCGTGAGGACACGCGTTACTACACCTTCCGATGTTGTAGTAGCGGGTGTCTCACCCGCAGGGCTTCTGTAGGAGCCGATCCCCCGATCGGCGAACATCCGTGAAATCCGGGTTGCTCCCCTCTCGCATCGCCCATCCCGGCTGTGAATCTCTCTGGATGCTGTTGACGGAAGGGTAAGCGTGAGTATATAAAGGAGCTGTTGGTTTTGGAATTGCTGAATGAGGAAAGAGTATGTTCGCTTTTCTGCTTGATCCGCTGTACCTGATGATGCTGGTTCCGGGCATGATTGTGGCCGGGCTGGCTACTCTGAAGACAAAAACGACTTTTGCCCGCTATTCGCGGGTAAGGGCGTCATCCGGTATCACGGGCGCGGAAGCGGCGCGCAGAATGATGGACCGGGAGGGTCTGCGCGATATTCCCATTGAACAGACCCGGGGTTTCCTGAGCGATCATTACGATCCGGCAGGCCGCAAACTCCGGCTTTCGCCGAAAGTCTACGGATCGGATTCTCTCGCGGCCATAGGCGTTGCATGCCACGAGGCGGGGCACGCTCTCCAGCACTCTGCGCGATATCTGCCGCTGGGGCTTCGCTCGGTGCTGGTACCGGCGGCCCAGGTGGGGAGTAACGGCGCCTACATAATTTTCATGCTCGGACTTTTCATGGGCAGTGCGGGAATGATGAAAGCCGGTGTTATCCTGTTTTCGGCGGTTGTGCTGTTTTCGATTATTACGCTCCCGGTTGAATGGAACGCCACCCAGAGGGCCAAACGCCTGATGGTAAGCTCCGGCATAGTTTCATACGACGAACAGAACAAGGCGGGGGCGGTGCTGAACGCCGCTTTTCTGACCTATGTTGCCTCGGCGTTTACAGCGATTCTGACCCTCCTTTACTTCATGCTGAGGGCCGGACTGCTCGGCGGAGGCGACGATTAGGCTATTGCGCGCGGGTTCACCAGTTGCCGGAATAAACGGTGACCCCCGGGGTATCGGGCAGAGATGCCAGGATTTCACTGACCGCGCGGGGTTCGTTTCCGACGCGCATCCCGGGCCGGACGTCCGACAGGGGCTGGACAACGAATCGTCGCGTGTTCCATCGGGGATGCGGAATTTTCAAGCCGGGCTCGTCTACCTGTGAATCGCCGGCATATATGATGTCTATGTCTATCGTGCGCGGCGAATTTCTCTCTCCGGTTCTCTCGCGGCCGAGAGACGTCTCCGTCTCCCTCAGTACGCGCGCCAGTTCAGAGGGGTTATTGTTCCAGTTTATTACAAGCACGGCGTTTAGGTATTTGCGGTCACGGAACTCCGGGGGGACGTCCACCGGCTCGGTTTCGTAAACGGGAGACTGTGCCTTGAGACGAACGCCGGGTATCCGGACTATCGCTTCTTTAGCCATGGCCAGGGCCTTGAGGCGGCCGCCGATATTACTGCCCAGCGAAAGACCCGCTTCCATATGCTACAATCCCAGGACGTCCTGCATGTCGTAAAGCCCCGGCGGCCTGGAAACTATCCATCGGGCGGCGTGGATGGCTCCCAGCGCAAAAGCGTCACGGCTGTGCGCCTCGTGCGCGAACTGAATCTTTTCGCCTTCGTTTTCGAACGTTACGGTGTGCAGACCCACGACCTCACCTTCGCGGCGGGACTCGATAACAATTCTGCCTTGTTCGAGTTCTTCTTTGGTGTTTTCCGGATTGTGAACGGAGATACTGTCAAAGGCGGCGCCCCGACCCTCGGCGATTTTCTGCCCCAGGCGTATTGCGGTTCCGCTGGGAGCGTCCTTTTTGTGGACGTGGTGTGTTTCCCGGATCAGGGCGGAATACCCTTTCCCGAGAGCGGAGGCCGCCTTGCGCACCGCGTCGAAGAGCAGGTTGACGCCCAGGCTCATGTTCGGCGCCCATACTATGGGGATATCAGACGACGCGCTCCTGAGAACATCCTGCTCCTGTTCGTTCAGGCCGGTAGTGCCTACCACCACGGGTTTCGCGAGCCTCGCCGCGGCGCGTATTGTATCCGGTACGGCGGTATGAAATGTGAAGTCGATCACAGCTTCGGACTTCCCCAGTGTTTCCATATCGTCGGAGACAGTAACGCCGTTTTCCGCGATACCTGCCGTTATTCCGGCGTCTTTGCCGATTGACGCATGCCCGCTTTGTTCCACGGCCGCGGTGACTTGTGCCCCGGCTTCGGAGGCGCACCGGATAACCATTTGCCCCATTCTGCCCCCGGCGCCGCATATTGCAATTCTCGTCATGATTCTTTTACTTTCGTGTGTTTCGTAGTTCCCTGCATAGGCCGGTCACGCCAGTATGCCGGTCTGTTTCAGTATTTTGCGAAGTTTCTTTTTCAATTCGTCTCCCATGGAGCAGAGGGGCAGGCGATATACCTCTTCTATCAGCCCCATCATGGCCATGCCGGCCTTTACCGGGATCGGGTTTGTGTCCATGAACATGCCCCGGTACAGCGGGAAAAGCTCAAGGTGAAGTTTCCTGGCGTCGTCCCATTTGCCGTCAAGCGCCAGGTGGGTCATTCGGGAAACGGCATCGGGCGCTATGTTCGAGGCCACGCTGATAACGCCCGCGGCACCAACCGCCATCATCGGCAGTGTCATGGAATCATCACCCGACAGCACGGTTATGCCGCAGGAAGCTATAGTTTCGCTGACGCGGTCGACGTCACCGCCTGCGTCTTTGACCGCTATAATGTTGGGATGTTCGGACAGCTTGACCACCGTGTCCACGGCTATTTCCCGGCCCGTGCGTCCCGGAACGTTGTAAAGCACCACAGGCAGGCCAATATCGGCCACTTTCGAAAAGTGCCGGATAAGTCCTTCCTGGTTGGGCTTGTTGTAGTAGGGCGTTACCTGGAGAGTGGCGTCTGCCCCGGCTTCTTTCGCGTGTTTCGTAAGCCTGATCGCTTCGGAAGTGGCGTTAGCGCCCGTTCCGGCGGTGACCTTGATTTTGCCTTTCGCCGCATCAATCGCGGTTTCTATTACCTTGTTGTGCTCGTCGAAATCGAGGGTGGGGGACTCGCCGGTGGTTCCAACGGGCACGATGCCGTCCACTCCGGCGTCAATCTGCTTTTTAACCAGGTCCCTGAACAGGCTGTAATCCACCTCGCCGCCGGCGGTAAACGGCGTTACAATTGCTGTATGTGTTCCTTTCAGCATGGTATTCCTCCTCTGCACTTAGCTATGTCAAAGCTGACAACACACTTCTCGGTGTAATTTGCTCTGTTGCCGGGGGTTGACCACATCCTGGCTCTCTCCCCCGTTTTTCATAGAACTTTTGGCACCGCTCCTTTCCCCTGTCCTTCCCGTTGACCGATTCGCAATTGGTTATCTTTCTCCTCTTACCAGATCTTCCCGCGTTTCCCGTTTGCGTATAAGCCGTGCGGCGCCGTCTTCCACCATCACTTCGGCCGGGCGGGGGCGGCTGTTGTAGTTGGAAGCCATGACGAATCCGTAAGCGCCGGCTCCCTTTACCGAGAGCAAAGCTCCTGCTTCCACGGCCGGCACCTGCCTGTCGAGAGCCAGAAAATCACCGGTTTCACAAACTGGACCGACAACGTCCGCGGTAATGGCGGATGAAGTCTCCGTTACCGGGACAATCTCATGATGCGCATCGTATAGAGCCGGCCGTATGAGATCGTTCATGCCGGTATCCACGACCAGAAAGGTCTTTGACGGTGTTGTTTTAACATACTGAACCGCGCACACGAGTATGCCGCCGTTTGCCGTGAGGAAGCGCCCCGGTTCCAGTACGGGCTTAAGCCCCGTCTGTTTGATGAGGGGACACACCGCCTCTGCAAAATCGCCGGGATAGAGCGGCGTTTCGTCTTTACGGTAATCAATTCCCATTCCGCCGCCGATATCAAGGTATCGGAAAGACGGTATTTCGGATTTGAGAGTCGCGCACAGGCCGGTTACCGCTTCAAGCGCCTTCCTGAAAGGGTCCGGAGAAAGAATCTGAGAGCCTATATGCATATGGAGGCCGGCTATTTCTACCGAAGGCAGTTTCCGGGCGTTCGCGTACGCCTGTTCGGCGTTTTCGACGTCGATACCGAATTTTGTCCCTTTTTTGCCCGTTGTAACGTGCTTGTGGGTGCCGGTCTTGACGTCGGGATTGATCCGGAAAGCGATCCTGGCGACCGTGCCGCTTTTCGAGGCGCACTCGGATATTCTTTTCGCTTCGGGTTCGGACTCGACGGTGAAAAACAGTATATCGTTTTCCAGGGCATACCGGATTTCTTCCGCTGTCTTGCCCACGCCGGCGAAGACGGTCCTGTCCGCCGGAACTCCGGCAGACAGGGAGCGGAAGAGTTCGCCTCCGGAAACAACGTCCACCCCGGCGCCTTCTTCCGCGAGCGTCCGGATCACGGCCGAGTTTGAGTTTGCCTTGACCGAATAGCAGATCAACGGATCCACCTCCGACATGGCTTCGCGCAGGGCGCGATAACGGGCGCGGAAATGATTCCGGCTGTAAACGTAAAGAGGGGTCCCGTATTTTTCGGCCAGACCGGCCACGGAAACGCCTTCCGCGGCCAGTTCTCCGTTGCTGTATGCAAAAGCCTCCATAGCGGTGGTATCCGTACATGAAAAGGGGACGCAGGTCAAACAGCAAAAACAGAGGTTAGCAAAATCAACGGGATAAAGGGGGCCAATTGGAAAGGCTTATTGAACGGACGGGCGGCGAGTGGTAGCATACAGAAGTCTTATGAGAATCAGGAACACATGGCTGTTTCAGTTCATCGCCGATTTCTTCGCGATAGTCGCCGCTTACTACACCACTCTACTGCTCCGTTTTCACAGCGAGTGGGGGCAGAAATTCTTTGCTTTTGCGCAGGAAGCGGCAGGAGAAGCGGGCCGGCCGTCCATGGAGGTGGACTACGAGCTGTTCTATCTTACGAACGCGCCGCGGATAATTGTCCTTATGACGGTCACTATCTGCTTTTTCTACGCCTTGAGGAATATGTATCCGGGGCGGCGGTTCATAACAAAGCGCCCGATTCTCTGGGAGATCACGGTGGCGAACGTTGCGGCCCTGGCCGTGTTTTTCGTGTATTTCTATGTAACGGCCAACAGGTTTCATCCGCGCAGTATCTTTGCCACGGCGTTAACGCTGAATATTGTTTACTGCGCCGGGTTCAGGAAGGTGACGGACGGAATACTCCGGCTGGCGAGGAGGGCCTTCAGGGAAGAGCAGTGCCGCGCTGTACTGGCGGGGTTCGGGGAAGAGGCCGAAACCATATACGAATTGATAAGAAAACGCGGACCTCACGGGATAACCGTTGCTGAACGAGTCGCCTCGGTCAGCAATGTCACAAGAGAGAAAGGAGTAGGCAGGGGAGAGGCTTTCGAGGAATTCAAGACGGCCCTGGGTCAGGCGGCGAGCAGAAACGGCGCAGAAATGGTGATCCTTGCGGACAGCGGACTGGAGGTAAGCGAAATCATGCGGATAATGATGCTTGCCGACAAGATGGACATGGCCGTGAAGGTCCTTTCCCATAAGCTTGACGCCGTTACGAGCAGGGCCCGGATGCAGGCGGACATGATCATGGGCGTTCCCCTGGTGCATTTCGAACCGGCCTCGCGCGTGCGCGGGCCGAACAGGGCCAGGAGACTGATTGAGGCGGGCATTGCGTTGGCTGTAATGCCGGCGGCTTTGCCGCTGATGGGGCTTATAGCCATGGTCATCAAGGTAACCAGCCGGGGACCGGCTTTCTTTTTCCAGGAACGGATTGGATTTG
This sequence comes from Kiritimatiellia bacterium, assembly GCA_046483125.1. Classification (GTDB taxonomy): domain Bacteria; phylum Verrucomicrobiota; class Kiritimatiellia; order UBA8416; family JAWODU01; genus JAWODU01. The sequence goes on along the minus strand of JAWODU010000116.1, from coordinate 19,463 downwards.
AACAACAGCCGTTCAGGATAATCAAGTTCAGGACCATGTACGAGCGTGCGGTAGAGGAGCAGGCAGCTGTTGAGGAATTCAACGAATCGGGCAGGGGGCTGTTCAAAATAAAAAAAGATCCCCGTGTTACGCCGGTGGGAAGATTGCTCAGGCGGTTCAGCCTGGACGAACTGCCTCAGCTGATAAACGTGATCCGTGGTGAAATGACGATAGTGGGGCCGAGACCCCTGCCGAAGCGGGATTTCGAGAATTACTACGAAGACTGGCACTATCTCCGGCACGCCGGTATGCCGGGCCTGACGTGTTTATGGCAGGTTTCCGGCCGGAGCGATATCGGGTTTCAGAACATGTGCGTGCTCGATATCTATTACCTGAGAAACCAGAACTGGATACTGGATTTCAAAATCGTGGTTCGCACCGCCTGGGTTGTCCTGTTTGCGAAGGGGGCGTATTAGCGGGGATGCGGGATCCGGCTTCGTCCCGTTTACACGGAACTACGCCGGGACAAGTTGCGGGGTGGGAGCAACCACGGATTACACGGATGTTTGTCCGTGAGCCGACGGACTCCTACGAACGGGTGTGTAGGAGGCGAACCATGTTCGCCGAAGGTCGGGACGGAGCGCAGGCGACAGATGGCGGACGACAGATGACGGAGGGGGAGATTAGGATTGGGATTAAGACTAGGATTAAGATTAGGATTAAGGTGCGGGGAGATAAAGACTAGGATAAAGATTGGGATTAAGATTCCGGGAGATTAAGATTGAGATAAAGATCAGGATTAAGATGGGTGGGGGTAGAAGGAGGTTTGTTTACCGGAAAGAGGGCCGGGGTCAGTGTGGTTTCCGGATCAGGGGATAGAAATCGGAAATAAAGTCCTTGAGCGGTTCTATGTGTTCTTCTGAGCCGCTGTGGCGCGGTACCGCGATGGTTATGTACGCCCATCTGTGCGTGATGTTGCGGAAGATTCTGTCCATGGACATCCAGAACAGCCTTTCCAGGTGATAGGCTGTCTCGCGTTCCGGTCCCGCAAACCAGTAAGCAAACGCCGATGTCTGCGTATATTCTGCTCCCTCTATCGTCTCCCGGGTCCTGCGCAGATTGAGAACCATCACTTCCAGCGGTTCCCGGCCGGGGATCGGGACTGAAAGTGTCCGCTGACTTTCAATTGTATGTCCCTGGGCGGGCAGGCACTGTTGCGGCCGGTGAATACTCTTTTGTTCTGAACCGCTCAGCACAAGCGACACGGAGAAGCGGCGTCCCTCCGGACCGATGTAGTCTTTTTTCCGTATTACCGAATCCGGCGGAAGAATACGTTTTTCCGGCAGTGAAACCCTGTCCAGTTCGGATCCGCAGACGGGGCAGACGTTGGTGCCGTCAAGTTCCTCCGCAGTGAAACTCTTCAAGCAGGCTTCGTTCTGGCAGTAGAAACGGTCAATACCCCGGTATTCGGCTGCCCGTCCGGGCAGTTTCGCGGTTACGGCCGGTTGGAGAACGGGCGGCGGAGACTCCGAAAGTCTCACGGCCGCGACCGTTACTGCCATAAGTGCAAACAGGACTACGCAGTGTCTGTATCGCTTCGTTTCCATTGCCTTAGTTTTTCTATTGGGTGTGTTTTCAGAAGATATCCCGTACCCATCATCAATAGTATGGCTACGGCAAATACGATCAGGCCGGAGCCTTTATGATAAAGGCCTTCGGCCGTTTTCCTGCCGAAGCCCTGGGCGGTAACACCTACGATGACAATCCGGGTCACGTTTCCGAATATGGCTATCGGCACGGCTGAAAGGAAGAGGAGGGTTTTGCGGGCGAACGTCTTCTGTGTGAAATAGGCGTAGGCGGCGGTAAGCGCGGTCATCGCGAGCAGGGAACGAAGCCCACTGCATGGGTCCGCCACGTTGAAACTGAATCCGCCGCCCGCCGCGGATTCAATCAGCGTACCGCTTCTGACGGCGGGAATTCCGAATCCGTTGAGTACGTGCGTGGCCGCACTGCTTGCCATGAGCCTCAGGGGAACGGTGAAGTTGTTCAGGAAGCTCAGGGGAATGCAGAAAATGAGATATCCGCAGGGGAAAAGGAGTAAAGCGGCGACATGCCTGCCGTACAGGTAAAACGGTATGCCCCACAGGAGGCCTATCATGGAAAGCAGTGACAAGCGGGTCAACTGGGCCCGGAACCCCATCCAGTGAAGAAGCAGGGAAGCAGCTACTACGGCAAGGCCTGCATAACTGACATTCCCGGGAACATGGGCTAATTCTTTCCTCTTCCGCCACAGGGCGAACAGACTCACAAGCGGAATCAGCCATACGTGCGAAAAATCACCTCCCGCCCAGATCCAGCGCTTTACCATCCACAGTACGGCGGACCTGCCGTGGAATTCAACTTCCTGATTGTTTCCATGGACTCCGTAGAGCAGTACCAGCAAAACACAGATACATGCCGCCGGGGCTATATCGGACAATGACCGTCGGATTTTCTGCGTGGATCCTGAAAACATCACGTATTGCGTGTTCCGTTAAAGTTAATGCCTTGTGCCGGTTGGTTTATCGTGTGTAACGACATGATAGATTCTTATGCCGCCTGAATTCCATATAAGGCGGGTGTTTTCCGTTTGAGTCAGCATCGATTGCCACGAGCCTTCGGGATCGCATACATCGGGTCTGTGCATCAGCAGAAAGTATCGGGACCGGCCGTCATTCCAGAGCTCAACGTCTTTTTCGGACCAGGCGTTTCCCCGTATTATGTCCATGTCACTTTCCGTGCCGCCCGTATTCTCGCTGTAGAAATCATACGCCCTGTAATAGCCGACCCATACCGCGGGCACAGACGGTTGAGCTTCAGTGATCTGGTTCAGTTTTTGGACGGCTTCTCTGTAAGGGGCTTTCTGGTAGATTGTGAGACAGCGCTGTCTTGCAAGCGACAATAAGAACACGCCTGCCAGAAGAAGGAACGCAGACCGCCGATATAAAGGATGCCCGGTCGATTCGCCGGGATCTGTGATTCTCGCAAGAGCCGCAAGAAAAAAGGGGCCGAGAAACATGAAATGACGGCCCCAGAGGGAGGCCGGTACGATAATACCGGCCAAGCCAAGCATTGCCCCGCCCGAGAAAAGGGCAAACAGTGAAGCAGTAAGAACCCGATCTTTCACTATTCTGCCCGTACTGGTCAAACATTGCACAATAATCAATACCCACGCAAAACAGCCGAGGAGCAACGTCTCTCTGTATGATCCAAGTGCTTGCGGTATGCTGATCTGACGGAGCACGTTTCGAGGAGCGCCGAGTCCGCCGAAACCGAGCCATTCGTATACAGTAACGGCCAGATTGAAAACCCCGAAGCCTTCTCTCTGAACCGCGGACCTGTTGAAGAACGTTGCGGCGTAGTACGCGCCAAGCGCCGAAAGCAGAACGGCTGTAAAAAGCAGAGAGATAGAATGTCCTTTGACGATTGAATAAATTTTCTTTTGCGTGGAAGAAGAGATGCCCGGTGTCGATATCCCGGTAACGCGAAGACAGGTGTACAAGACAAGGGCGGGCACGAGGAACATGTTCAGCATGCTGGCCCCGGCGCAAAGAAACATGCCGACAGCCAGGTAAAACCCGTCGGTTCGCGACGCGAGAAGGCCGCGTGAGGATCGGTTTATAATGCCTTCTATCGCCGTTACGGTCAGTACAGCAGTGGCAAACGTCATGACATAGGGGCGGGACTCGTTCATGTAGAAACCGAGGATGGGCAGACATAACAGCAGGACAGAAGATTTTCGGCAACGGCATTGGGCTAAAAGTCGTGCTGTTGCAAGCAATCCGATTATCAGCCACGGGACATTTGCCGCGCGTAAGGCAATTTCCGAGGTTCCGAATACTTTTGCCCATAACCAGATGTAGAACACAAAGACCGGCATCTGGGTTTCGGAACCCGATGCGCGAAGCGCGTCGCGCAGTGCTTCAAAACTGCCCTGTTGAGCGAGCCAGGCCGTGGTGATTTCATCTATCCAGAAACTTTCGCCGCTGATGGATATTGTCAGCACCACCAGGGGAACGAGGATCCACCAGTTTGGCCATAGCCGGAAAGTCGAGTTTTCAGTTTGTGTCATTATGCCGGTTCTTCAGGTGCTGGTCATAATCTATCAGAGGCGTGCGGTTCAGAAGCCTGGCGAAGAGGTCTTCATAAAAGTCTGCAATCCGCTCCCAGTTGTAGTAATTCAAAACGCTGGTTCGACTTCGTTCTCTGTATTTATCCACTTCTTCCGGGCATTTCACAAGTTTTGAGAGAACTTCACGGAGGCTTTCCGCCGGCGCGGAGCCGTCGAAAATTATTCCGTTTTCGCCGACGACTTCGCGGTTTGCCTTGTTACCCCTGGCCACCACGCAGTTGCCGAACCCCATCTGGTCGAGGATCGCCGGGCGTGTGCCCTCGATCGCCGAAGGCTGAACGTAGAGGTAAGCGTGAGAACTGAGCTGGGAATAGTCCGTTCCGAAAGCGTAGCCGGTAAACACAACGCGATCGTCCGCCTTCTCATGCAGGCGGTTTATGTATTTCTTCATGAAAGGGGCGTCTCCTGCTATTACCAGCTTCATGTCCGTCTGCAGGGTGCGAAAGGCCTCGATAAGTATATCCGCTCCGTTTTCGGGCACCAGCCTGCCGACAAAGAGAATGTATCTGCGGGGGGTAAGACTCCAGCGTTGCAGGGCATCCGTATCTTCATTCCTTTCGGCAGTGGCTCCGTACGGCGCGAATACCGCTTCAACGCCGAAGGAGTCCCGGTACCGGTCGCGTACGACGTGGGCGTCGGCAATAACCACGTCCGGCGTTACGCCTGCTATCCTCTCGCATTGTTTCTGATACCAGCGCGCGAAACCGGACCATTTTTCGCGTGCCCAGTCTTCGCCGTCCACGTTGAGAAGTGTTCTCGCCCCCGAAAACCCGGGTATCCAGGCCAGCGGACTGTTGCCGACGATGCAGTAATAGACAATGTCGTATTTCTGAAACAGAGCGTGAAATGTCGACAGGAAGGTGTGAGTGATGGTGTCCAGATGTTTAGTCGGAATGGACGGCAGGGATACGATTCGGACGCCCTTGTATTCTTTCCCGGCGTCTTTGATGAAATGAGAACGGTTGTAAACGGTGACGTTGTGCCCTCTGGCCGCGAGCCTGACCGCGATCTGTTCGTAGAAAGTCTCGAACCCGCTGTAGCTAGCCGGGATGCCGCGTGAACCAAGGAAGGCGAGTTTCATAAAAGTTTACTGACCTTCGTTCTGACCATGTCCGGGGTTATGCTGTCCAGGCAGATGTGTGAGTCCATTACGCACCTGTCCATGCACGGGTGCGACTTACATGCTCCTGCCTGCACTACGAGATCTTCGTTTCCATACGGAGCGAACCAGTCAGGATTGCCGGATCCGAAAATAGCTACAACTTTTTTGCCAAGCGCAGAGCCGAGATGCGAGGTAACTGAGTCATTGCAGAGTACACTGTCGCATTGCTGGACAACCCACACCAGGTCTCTAAGGTGCGGGGTCCTGACCTTTGTTTGCAGTGACGAGCGAAGCTGTAAAGGTTCCGACTCGGGAACATCTATGACAAGTACGGGTATATTCTTTGGAGTAAATACCTCATCGATCAGGTTCTGAAAGTCTGCAATATTCCACGTTTTGGAAGGAAGACGCGCGCCGGGATGGATTACCCACAGACCCTTATCTGGAGAGCGATGTCTCGCTATTTTCCGAACATCGGCAAAGGTAGTTTTGGTGATGGGTGAATCAACTTTGATCCACGGGGCAGTTAAATCCCAGCGGATTTGCAGTTCGTCGGCAATCTGGCGCCAGTCTTCAAGGTGGTGCTGGCTGTAGTTGTGCCGGTGCAGAGGCCTGGTAAGGAGAGGTGCTAATGAGAGGACTGCCAAAACAGAGCTTGCAGACCGGCCTGCCAGCAACTGTTTTCTGCGCCAGGGCCGATCAGAAGCCAGATAGTTGCAAGTAGTCATGGGGAATCCGATACGTTTGCGGATTCCCGAAAACCTCATAAGGGCGTGGATGCGCGCGTCTGCCCAGGATGAGACAACGACGGCAAAACGGAAACCCCTGATTTTGCGAATCAGGCTCAATGTTCGTGAGTTGCGCCATACACTGAACCGGTATTTCCCGTACTCCGCGTGCCAGGGCGGCGTCCATTCCAGGATATGGTCACGCGGCAGGACCAGTTCAAACAAATGCGAGCTTTGACTCGTACAGCAGACATAAACTTCGTATTTTTTCTTAGCAGAGCGAACAAATGGTATAGCCAAAACGGAGTCACCCAGCATCCGCAATTCAAAAATGAGGAGTTTGTGTTTCGGAGCGGACATCATTTCTGCGCGAGGATGCATGGCGTGTAACCGTGAATTGAAGCAATCACCGCTTTTGAAGACTTTCGAAAGTAAAGCGGGTTCCCAAAGAGGATGCAGAATGGCTTTCGTATGTCGGAACTTCGTTTGCGGCGAATTGATACGAAACAGGTTTGCGGCAATAACAACCTCGCAGTAATCGCTCAACATAACGTCCCGCAAGAACAAGGTTTCTCAATGGCCTGGCTTTAAGCGCACCGTGTCTGTTGCGTACATGCTCGGATTCGTCCAGGATTGTTTTTGACGCGCTCTGGTTGCGGGAAGTAACCCCAAAAAGCGAAAGATATTCAGGCAAGTGCAGAAATCTGGTCTTATTCTCAAATAAACCGAGAACTAGATCCATGTCTGCCGCAAGGGCATAGCGCGAGTCAAATTTCAGCATGCCGCCGTCGTATAAACGCCGTCTGAAAAAAAGCGTGCACGACATAGCGTAGAGGTAGCCGTTTGCGACATAGGCATGTCTTAAAGGTATTTCCCTGCGAGCCGCAACAGGTTCTCCTGTTTCATCCACGAAAATGCAGTCACCAAATATGCAATCGGCTTCAGGATTACATGCGAACGCAGACTCAACAGCTTTCAGCGTTCCGGGCAAATACTGTTCGTCGGCGTTCAGCCAGGAAAATATATCGCCTTTGGCTTTGGCCCAGCCCTTGCCTATGGCCTCGTACATTCCGCTGTCGGGACGGCTGTCCCATGTCAAGTCCTGCTGGGCTTGAAGCCATTGCGGAGTGCCGTCGCCGGACTCAGCGTCCTGTATGATATGTTCGTACCGTACGTCTTGCTGGCCGCGAACCGAACCGACACATCTCCTGATCCATGGACCGGAGTTGCGCGATGGTGTGACTATTGAAAACGTAAAGCGAGCCGGTTTCACGGCGATTGGCCCCGAAAGTTCAGGCTATTTCCGGGAATAAGTCTGTTAGTGCTGGACCGCATTGTCCGGTGATGAGTTTTCCCGGTCTTTATTGCTTCCGTGCGCGTTCTGGATACCTCGCATGTAACCCATCAAAAGGCAGACCGTAAAGAAATCATATGAACCGCCGTTCATAAGCATTTGCCCCGTTACCGCTGTTAGAAAACCGAGTGAACCTGCGCAGATGATTTTCAAATTACCCCCGCCCAGTTTTCTGGCAAACGGCACAAAGGCTATGAAACGAAAAATATAGGCAGATACAAACAGTAACGCTGACGGTACGCCGCAGAAGACAGCGAGTTCTATGACGGAATTATGGTAAGCGCCGGAAACGGCGAGAGCTTGTGAGGCCTCTTCTATAGCTCCTGACGCTCCGAGAGCGTTCATTAACTCGACCCTGGAAAAAGTGAAGCCATTTCCAACTATGGGGTGCAGGCTTATCTTCTGATAGGCGAGATTCCACAGATAAGCGCGAAAACCCGAACCCCAGCCTGTTTCACGAGAGAGATTAAGATCTCGTGCGTATTGATAGAATTCATGGCGGGGAACGGGCACTATTGTGGAAAAAGACCGTGACAGCACAACCGGGAGTTCTCCGCCTCCGTAAGCCAGCAAAACGGCAAGGACCAGCGCGGTAACGGACGCCAGGAAAATGGTGTTGGTCGAAGCGCGGTAGTACACAAAAGAGACTGTGATAATTGAACCTGCCGCGAAAAAGGGCCGACTGCGGTGCGGGGAGACCGCAGCCATCGCGATTATCAACAGCATTATTACCCAGGAAAGAAAAGGAGGACCCGCGCGTTCCGCGTTTTGCGTCTGGCGATGAATAACAAGTGAAAGCACAATCGGAGCCAGCAACCACATAGTGCGGTTGAAGAGACTGAGCAGTAAATAAAAAGCCCCGCTGATTGAAAGAGTCAGTAATCTTGTACAGGTAATAATTGAAAGTATCAATACCAGCACTATAAGGTTGCGATGATGATCCCAGTGTTCTGCCGTGATCCTCGAGAACAGGAAATAGGCCATCACAGACAGAATAAAAATCGCCGCTTCCCCTCCTCCTCCCGTCTGGCCAAACATTGCAGATCCGGGTCTATCGTATACAAAACGCGCCCCAAGTATCATCAAAACGCCTGTCATGCAGAGGGAATCGAACTGTAATGTGATCCTGGGTAACCCCTTCCCTAGGGCGCGACGGAGCGTGCATATCCCCATTAAGAAAATCAACAGTATCGTAGCTATCGGAAGCCTGTGGAGAACGGCAATCGGGATGCGGTATGGAACAGCCACGGCGGCAAGCATGATTCCCGGCCAGTAGGCGCGGTTCGCAATAAGGATGAGTGCTACGACAGGTGTTAGCAGAACTATCGCCTGGATTATTCCTCGACTGCCGAACCCTGATTTGAGCAGGGAAACAAAAGCTCCAATAGTCAGGATTACGTAAATGACGGGAGGCAACAGCCTGCTGATGTTTTCATACCGCTCTTTTTCGGCAAAAAGCCGGTCAGCGGCGGATCCATCGTCGGGGCGGCCTGGATCGTGACTGTTAAGCTTTGTCATGAAAGAGCCTTCTGATACAGCTGGTCATATTGAGCAAGCACGTGTTCGGCATTGCACAGTTGGTGAACTCTCTCTTTTGCGGTATTAACCATGCAAGTCACATCTTTTCGCTCCTGCAGGTTTGCGAGAATGGCGTCCGCCATTTGGCGGCAAGACCTTCCTGACACCAGTGTTCCGGCCTTACCGTCCTGCAACAGCCACCGACATCCGTCGGCTTCTCTGGCGGCAATAACGGGAACATTCAGCATCATTGCTTCGGCGACCGGGCAACCGAAAGATTCTTCAAGAGAAGGATGCAGTAACGCTGAGGCCGTGGATATATGACTCAGAACGTGAGGGTATGGGAGTTTGCCCATGAAGTTTACGTCAGTATGAAGATTGCGTGCTCTCGCCCAGAGATCTGCCTTCCCTTTGACCTCCAGGCCGGGTCCGATGAGCTTGAGCTTAGCATCCGGGCAAGAGGGTTTTATAAAATGAAAAGCTCGAAGAGCACGTTTCAGGTTTTTCAGAGCGGACCAGTTGCCGACCGAGACGATAGCAGTGTGATTACATGGTGAACTCCCGGCATCATGAACTATGTCGGGCAGGATATTTGGTATGGCTGGTATCTGTTTTCCTGTTTTGCGCGAAACATAGGATGCAGCGTAAGGTGAAACAGCACTCAGATATCCTGCTTTTCGAAACACCCATTGGGTGATCAGGTAGTGAACAAGGTACCTGGGTTCCGACATGCGCAATATGTGTCCGGCATGGTCGTGAACAGAAACGACACACGGCAGTCTGTCTTGCGTAAGAGCCGCGAGGGCATACTCGTATGTCCAGTTGGCATGACAAACTGAAGCTCGGGATTCGGCCAGGGCTTTCTGTATTAGACGTCTTTCCTTCAAGTACAAGTCCCGCAAGGCATGGCGTTTCCTCCTCCGTACTACCCAAAGCTTTAATAGGCCGTTTTTATCATGCCAGAGCCTTATTGGCTCAGCGGACTGCGTGTCGCACGTAATGACGTCGGTGGGCATCTCTCTCGCGAGCCGAGCGCGAACCAGGTTGACAAGGCAGGTTCCTCCTGTTCCCGGGAGAGATTCGGATACTAGCTCCGGTATATAGTCATTGAGAGCACGGGGAGAAAACGGCCCCATTACTGCAACCCTTGTCTTGGAATAGGGAGAAGTCAATTTGCTTGAGACAATAATTGTTTGTAGAAGGAAATATATTTGTCGGCTATCAAATCAATGGAAAAGTGTTTCAAAGCTCTTTCCCGTGCAGTCGAACCGACCGTCTGACGTTTCTTCGGGTTCTTTAAGAACTCAGCCAGGATCCGTGTGTATTGCTCGATGTTATTGTCAGTGACTCGGTATCCGGTTGATTCCGTCGGAAATATATCGCTGGAAACGCCAGGAAGATCATTGACCACGCAAGGCAGGCCGCACGCCATTGCTTCAATCTGCACCGTTCCGAAGCCCTCTTTGCGGGATGGAAAGAGAAATATGTCGGACGATTGCAGAGCTTGCCGTGTTTCGCCCGGCTTTGTAGCGAGCTTGAGCAAGGACGAATATGCCAGTTCAGGCGGGAGGTCATGTTTCTTCAGAAACCGCTCTATTTCTTTTCTCGATTCAGCCATGCCCAGGTAGTCTCCGGCGAGCAGAAGGTGCAGATTGCCGAAAGATGCCAGCAATTTATTCCAGACTCTGAAGAGAATATCGGTACCTTTCCTATATCCCAGCCAGCCTGCATAACATAATGTCGGCACACCCTGCGGTATGTTGAACTTTTTCCGCAATCTCGACTTGTCTGCGGGGCTGACAGGGCGGAAACTTTCGCAATCGACGCCATTAGGGATGGTTGCCACTTGGTTCGGAAAGCCCCAGCGGCGGCATTTTTGTTCCTGCCCGGAAGTCATGGCGACAACCCCGTCCAATCGTCTGTAAAAAAAGGACACCAGACACCCGTATCTGGAGGAACATGCATCCTCCGGAGTGTCCCATCCGTCCGAAGTTATTTTGAGCATAACCTTGGATCGAGTAAGTGCTTTGACCCACCAACAGAGGAAGAGCGTGACGTAATAACCTCCGTGTATATGAAATACGTCGAAGCTTTTACGGTGCTTGACAATGTGTATGGTAAAGCGCAGTAACCCGCGAAGCTTTCGGAATTTCCCGGGCTGACCCAGGGTAAACGATTGCACGTCAAAACCCTGGTACTTGCCGCCGTCCCTGTATTGTTCTCCTCGGTCGTCGACGATAAAGGATGATTGCACGCCTTTGTCTCGGAGTGCTTTGGCTAGCCTGATGGCGGAGTAGGTTGCGCCTGTGGGGTCGGGGAAAAAGCTTTCGATATAGAAGATTACGGTCATTGTTTTATCCGCCATGGAATGCGGCCAGTTCAAAGTTTAAGAAACAGAGGAGTAGCGCAACAGGAATGTCAAAGGAAACAGAACTCCTGTTGCGGATCTCTGTTATCCCACGCAAACTTGCGAGCCCATTTCCGGGATTCCCGGCTCATTTTAGTGCATAGGCGGTCGTCAGTTAAGAGCAGTTTCATTTTTGCCGTTACAGCGTCAATGTCTTCCGGGTCCACGAGATATCCGTTGACACCGTTATTAATCGCCTCGGGTACCCCGCCTGATTTACCCGCGAGAATGGGCAAGCCCGAGGCAGCAGCTTCCAGGAATACTATTCCGAACCCTTCAATGTCACCGTTGGGGAGTTCTCTCGGCAGAAGGCAGAAAAACCTGCTTCGGCGAAGTTGTTCATCCCTCTCGCAATCACTGAGATTGTTCGAAAAAGTGACATTATCCGCCAGGCCCAGGTTCTCGGTTAATTGCCTGAGACGGGTGCCATCTGGGCCGTCTCCAATTATGGACAGATTACACTTTATGCCTTCGTCGCGAACCCTCGCCACGCTTTTAAGCAGAACATCAAAACCTTTCCTGCGCACCAGCCGGCCAATAGTAACAATAAGGTTTGTATTCACTGCCCTCTTAGGGGCTGTTTGGGGCAAGCATATGCCAGGATATACAATTTTGGCATCGAGGAAAGGATACCGCCGTTTCAGGATATGTCGCGTTGACTTGCTTATCGTAATGATATTGTCATGGATCGCGAGAAGGAGGTAGAGCTTCAGCCATCCACGTATTCTTCTGATCATGTTTATATCCGTACCGTAACAGATAACGGATGTCTTTATTGTCATGCGTTTGAGACGCCGCAGAACAGAGAAGCTTGTCATCAAATAATGATTAAAAATCACATGAGTAATACCGAGTTCTTTAACAAGGTTTACCAGAGTCAGTTGGTTTGTCACAGATTGTGGTGACGGGACTGCATGAAACCGGATTGTGCCGGAGTGCGAATCGCCTTGGGGTATTAAATGTTCGGGTAATGCAACGTGAACCCGCCATACTTGTGAAACAAAATGAACAATGTCTTTACTGTATGCGGCTATACCTCCCTTTAGCGGAGGATAATCCCCGGCAACAAATAAGATCGCACGCTTTTCAGCCATAGGTCAGTGTGTTTTGAGGCAGCAAATTGTAAGAAGGTCGCCAAAGCGACCGGCTACCGTGTGCTTGGCCAGAGATTCGTAGAGCATTTTGCTGAAGCGGCCTACAAATGGAAACGGATTATACACGTGTCGCGTCCATTGCACAGCGAAACCGTTTTTATGAAGAAGTTTTGAGACGTTCTCCACTGACCACGCGTGAACGTGAGTGCTGTCCCATTCCTGGAGTTGTTGCAGGCGGGTTGCTCTTCCAAGTAAGCGGTGGTAGCGTTTTTGAAAAGAATCACAGGTGGGAACAGTAGCGTAAAACATGCCTTTGTCTTTTAGCGTTCGATTGATAATCGAGAGAGCCTGAGAGATATCTGCCAGGTGTTCCAGGACATCGTTGGCAATTACAATGTCGAATTCGTTGTTGTAACTGATATCGTAGACACTTTTATGTCTTGCATTGAGGCATTTGGCTCTGCACTTTGAAATCATTGTGGCGCTTATATCTATGCCTTGGATATGATCGAAGCCGAGTTCCCTGAGAATGCCAAGCCAGAAGCCATCGCCGCATCCGATATCCAGTACAGAACGCTGTACTTCCATACGTCCGAAATAGTCCAGGAATACGTTAAGCACAGCCCTGTGGATTGGGTAGAGTAATCGATTGCGGGTTAAAAGCCGGTCTCTACCGTATTGCTCCCACTTGTTTTGCTCATCTATGTGCATTGGGTGACGACAAAAGCCGGTTAAGTCTGAACTCGAAATTTTGAAAACTTACTTTGTATGTGACTGACTGCAATAGCGCGAATGTCTCGGTAACCTTCAGGCTGGAACAAAAGCACCAGCAATATATATACGGCAACACCGCTTAGTATGTATATGCTTACGCGTGCTACAGGCGGTAGAAGATTGGCTAGAAGTGTTGCTTCGCACCAGACGAGAGCTGCCATTCCTGCGGCACACAGAAATGTTCTTGCGAGAGGTCGAACAAACGCCGGCAAAGTTGTTTGAATCAAGTTGGCTGTTACATGTATATGGACCGGAATTATTATCACATTAGCTATGGCGTAACAGAAGGCAATTCCGATTGCGCCCCACCGTATACCAATAATGAATGACAATATCACGATACTGCTGTTGAATATGATCAGCTTAAGTCTTGCATCCATTCGCCCGAGAGTGAGGAACACTATTCCCGAAGTCGTGGCTATGGATTGGAGAAGCCCAACGGGGCAAAGGATCAAAAAAAGAGGTACGACATTTTCCCACTTGTCCCCAAGAATCACAGGAATGAGGTCGGGTGCCACCACCCAGGAACCCAACACTATCGGGAATGTAACGAAAGCAGTGCAGGAAATGGTTTTGAGATATGCTTTTTTCAGCCTGTTGCCGGTAGCCTTGCTGTGAGCAAGGGAAGGAAACATTACTTCGCTGATTACATTGGAAATCTTTGCTAATGGCCAAAGCATCAAGCGATAAGCCATCTGGTACACGCCTAAAGAATGTGCTCCGGCAAAGCGACCGATCAGCCAGTCATCGGTGTTTCTGGCGAAATACGTGATGAAACTTCCCAACTGCAGTTTGAGCCCAAAGGCCACCAGGCTTTGAATCTGTTTATAATGGCGTATATTGGATACCGTCCACGGGTTAACAAGAAACAGTAAAATGCAGGAAGCTATCCTTTGGGCTAAATAATGGAATACAAGAGCCCAGGCACCAAAACCGGCGAGACCTGCGATTATTCCGGTCACGCTGCCGCAAATAACCGCGCCAAGCTCAATCAGCATCAGGCTTTTAAACCGCAGTGACTTGCGCAAAAGGGTAACAGGCACCATTTCGAAAGCGTTGAACAAAAAACCAAGCGATAAAATGGTTGTCATCAATTGTAGCTTCGGTTCTCTGAAAAGGCATGAAATCACAGGTGCGACGGCAATAACAATGCCTGCCAGTAAAAACGAGAAAATGGTGTTGAACCAGAACACACCGGAAATCTGGTCCTTATTCACATCCTGGTGCTGAATTATGGCTGATGTGAACCCTCCACCTCTCCAAAGGTTAAGAAATATTATAAGAAGGAACGCCATTCCAAAAAGGCCGAAGTCATTGGGCGAGAGAATTCTTGCCAGAATTACAGTTGTGCTGAGAGTAATAATGTGTTGAAGCATGCGTCCCCCGCCGGTCCATGCGAGACCGTTTGTGACGGTCCCGGTTAAACCCGGGGCTATTTGCTGATGACATTCAGATTGCATAGCCATATCTGAGCATTTCATCACCACAGATTGCCTCGAATGTTTTCTTTTCCTTTAGCGACCAATCGGGCCAAGGCGGCATTGAAAATGCGTTCGTAACGTTCTGCGGGCGTGTTACCAATTGTTGCCAGGTTGGTTTCGGCATATGAAGACCTAGTGGGTCAAGTAACTGTTCGCGAAAGGCGGAGAAGGAACTGATTATGTCTTCAAAGCGCACGTATAATGGTATCCATTTTCTTATGTAACGATTCTCTATAGTCCAATACCAGCAATTCCTTTCAAACAAAGACAGGTCGTTCCAGTGTTCAGCATAGTCAGCTCTTCCGGGGGGGCGGAATTGTTGGTATACAGGATGATCTGAAGCCAGGGCTCTCCGACTCACATGGGAGCGCACTACATTTTTGCCGTTGCGAACAAGATGAATGAGAACCACGCCGGGTATGGTGTCTAGAAGTGCCGGGATATGCCTCCGGAGAAAACCGTTGACTTCACCGTAAACTTGTTGACCATCTGAAGGGCTTTTGGCACGGAGGTAAATCTCCTTCAGGCGGAAGTTCTGCATGTAAGTCAAAGCGGCCTCAGGGCGTTTAATTGCCTGAATATATGCCCACGCTTCACCAGGCATTGGTTCATGTTCTACGAGTGCATGCTCGCACTGGTTAAGCGTGTTAGCGAGCCATTGCGTCCCGCTGCGTCCGCAGGCCAGCACAAAAAAAATGCGTTTGCTCTCGAGCCAGTTGCGGATGGACTTGTTCGAAACCGGCACCCAGCGTATCAGCCGTTGATACCACAGGTGGTTGCCGTGAGCAAGAAGACGTATTAAGGCACCTGTCATCCCCGTGCTTTCACGCGCGAACGAGGGCGCTTAACGGTTTAAGAAGTCTCATATGTGCAAACGACATACGTTGTCGGGGCGATTATTTTAGGTCATTAATAAGGGAGGCCCCAGCCTGGGACGGTTACGGACGCTGAAATGTGTCCACCAGCACAATGTCCTGATAGCTTAGGCCGTTATCTCTGCCTGTCCAAAAGCCATAGTGAATATCACCCCGTAAGCGAAGCCCCGCGTTTTTCAGGCATTGGCTGATGTGCCGCTCATCGTACGCCACGGCAGCCGTAGGTACGGCAGTATACTTGACGGCGTATCTCGTTTCATTGTCGGGTTTTCTGAAGAGAATATCATTGCGGTGCTCCAGTTTCTTCTGAGTCGGATTCAAAAGGAAAAAAGAGAGGAGAGCCGTGCCTCCGTCTTTCAGCCTGTGCGCGATTTCCCTGAGGTAGAGATTCATTTCGTCCGGCAACATGTGCGTGAACAGGCTCTTTGCAATTACAACATCGAAATCGTTTCCGTCAAATTCAGCGAACCATTCTTCAGCCGTAAGATGGCCCTTCGGCCAGTAGGCATCATTGCGAATGTCTGCGTGTAGAAATTCAAACTGCGGCATACGGCGGGAAATGGTTTTCTGGGCCCAGCGTATGGAGGGTCTGTGGATGTCTGTGGCAACGACTTGTCCCCGGAATCTGCCGGTTTCAAGCGCAAGTTCCAACAGGCCACTGCCGCACCCTATATCCCACAGGCGGTGCGTGCTCTTCAGACCCAGTAGAAGCTTCAGGTAGGCGGCGAATTCCGTGGCACTGCCGTCCGGCGATCCGAGCGCACCGGAATGCCGCTTGAGCCAGAGGGGCGGATAGTGTCGAAGTCCGTTCAGACGTCTTGATGTCCAGTCTATTGGTTCAAGGGCCATGTACGTTACCGAACGAATAGATCGGTAGAGGTTGCCGCAACCAGTTGCCAGTGTACTGTTCATTCAGCGGTCCCTCCTGAGGGAAGAACGCTTTTGAGAATCTGATGGTACTGGCTTTCCGCCTTGTCGGTTTCTCTTAAGAGGCGTTTTCTTATGGTGTTTCTGTTGTTAATCAGGAAATCGGTTGTTTTGATAAGGTCGCGGCTGGAAGCTGATTTCCATGAAAGCGAAGGAAGCTCCAGGGCTTTAATCATTTGCATTCTTGAGTCCGATCCTACGCAGGCGGAGGGTACTCCGAAAGATGCTGCTGCGTAAGCGCCGTGGGCCCGGCTGGTAAGAGCCACAGAGGCGTTTTTGTATGCTTCGAGGTATTCTTTAACGGAAGACGGGAGAATATAGTTGTCCTCTATAGAGACGGGAAAATATTTGCGGGCCAGTTCCAGTTCCATTGGTTCATGGAAAATGAATTTCCAGGGAAGTGAGTTTGCGGTCAAGTGGGCCAGGAATTGTCCTACTTGTTTTATCCAGCGCGTATCGCATTTTTGTTTTTCTGCGCGTCTGCGGCTCCCGGCCGTGTGCAGGTTCAAGGCGATATATCCGTTGGAGCCACTGCGTGGCTTCAACCCGTAGTAGTGACAAGCCAGAACAGAGGGGCACAGAACAAATTGTGCCGGTATTCCGCATTCTTCCAGGAGTCTCAACGCGAGTTCTTCCCGGCATGTATTGACAATAGCCGGTCCACAGTGTTCCCTGCAGAATTGCCGGTGCAGGGAATTGTAAAAGCCGTTATTTCCGCTCGGCAGTTTCGCGAAATTCGTTCCAAATCCCAGGTTAATGAATCGAGGGGCTTGTGTATGCTTGAGGAGTCGGCGAAGAACCAGATGCCAGGGTTCGAAAAGAGAGTGGTAGAAAACCCCCATTCCCAGGCGGGGGCCGGATGCGTTCAGAAGGTAGTCGCATTCAAGAATGCTACACGTGTTCAGAGGCCGGAAAAGCCATAATGGCCATATGCATTTCGGATGAATATTGGACATCCATTCCGGCAAGTGACGGAACCACTGCCCCGGTCTGGCTATCTTGAATATCCGCCATTCAATGTTCTGGTGGCCCAATATTGTTTCGAGTAAATATCTCTGGCCGTCACGAACAATATCGTCTCCCGGGTTCACGGAAACCGGACGTATTTGTTCCTCGATGTACAAAATACCTATTGTAAGCTTTTTCATTCAATCGCAATATGGCGAGAATTGCCGTGCAATGGTGCCTGCCAGGGAAAGGTGCTGAAAGATAGATGGCGGTTTGCGGCTTCAGGCCTGTTTTGTGCTCCTCACACTTTCCTTAATCCTCCTGATATGGCCGCGGCCCATGCCTTTGACTTCACAGCCAAGCTCGAAGAAGCGGCGGATTTTGGCGTCATCGAGCACGCAGAAACAGTCTATAACGGCGCAGGGCTTGCCCACGGCTTTTACCAGCTCATCCGGCTCGATTTCGAGATACTCGCTGTGGCGCACGGCCAGGATGGCGGCGTCGGCGTCTTTGAGCGCCTTTGACAGGTCCTGCTCGATTCTGAGCGACTTGAGTTTTTCCTGGCGGTGGAAGAACCGGGCCAGGCTGTAGCCGGGATGGGGGTAGGAATCCTGTTTTTCAAGTTCCCACCAGTGGTCCACGTAAGGATCGTGGACGCGCATCTCCGCGCCCATTTCCGTGAGACGCCGCACTATCAGTTCGGAGCCGCTGTAACGCGTGTCGCCGACGTCTTCCCGGTATGATGCGCCCAGTACGAGCACCTCGGCGGCGGCAATTGGGCGGCCCATGTTCCTGAGAGCGTCGCGGGTGACCTGGGCAACGTGGAGGGCCCTGGTGTCGTTGATGTCGACGGCGAGCGGCGTGATTTTGAAAATATCGTCTTCCCACCCGTGTATGTGCCTGTAAGCCCACACGCCGAGGCCGCCGTCCTTGGGCAGGCAGTAGCCGCCTATGCCGGGTCCCGGAAAGATCATGTTGGAATGGGTGGGGCGTACCTTGACGGCTTCAATGACCTTTTTAAGATCAACCCCGTTTCTTTCGGCAAAGAGCGACCATTCGTCCATGAAGGCCAGGATCGCGGCGCGATAACTGTTTTCCACTATTTTCGCTGTTTCGGATTCTATCGGCCTGTCGAGTACGGTGAGGGGGTAATCGTCTGTATTGATGACGTCGGTGAGAAACCTGACGACTTTTTCCTTTGCCGATTCGTTCACGCCACTGCATACCCTCCAGAAGTCCCTGATGGAAGCGACGTAATTGCGTCCGGGCATTACCCTCTCGTAGCTGTGCGCGAGCAGGGGATGGGTCTTGATTCCTCGTTTCTCAAACACTTTTTTCATTATAGGGTAGGCGACCTGCTCGGTTGTCCCGGGTGCCACGGTTGTCTCGATAAGCACCAGGGCTTCGGGCGGGATATTTTCGGCGATGGTTTCCATCGAGGCTTCCAGTGCTTCCATGTCCGCATGCCCGTTCCGGCAATGGCCCAGCGAGTCCTTCAGGTAGTTGCACTGCACGTCCACCACTACTGTGTCGGCGAGCTTGAGGGCGTCGTAGGTGAATGAAGCAGTGAGAGTTTTCTTTTCCGTGACACAGCGGCGTATCATTTCGTCCACTTCCGGGTCCTCGGACTTAACGGGAGAACTGCCGCGGTTCAGGATGGGGATTTTCCAGTAGCTTCTGGTGCTGGGCCTCTGCATGCCGATAACAAACTTCCCCGGTCTGCCTTCTTTGTCCGTAGAGTCGGCAACAACGGCGGCCATGACTGCGCCGACGAATCCGACGCCCGCGACCACGACTATTTCGCGTCCCTGTTCGCGGTTCTTCAACGCGAGCTCTTCGAGCCTGTCGAATTCTTTTTTGTATTCGGCCTGTTGCGGGATGGGGAACCGTTCACCGTCCGGGCTTACGGAATACTTTAATTCTGTCATTTTCTTTTATCCTCCATGCTGTTAGACTTTTGTCAAAGCTGACAGCACACTTTCTTGTCTAATTCGCTCTGTTGCAGGGGGTTGGCCACATCCTGGCTGTCTCCCCCGGTTTCAATACACTTAATCGCTTTCTTAACCGCCACCCTTTCCGCCGCGGCGGAAAGGGTGGCGGTTAAG
>JAWODU010000086.1:0-3969 GCA_046483125.1 Kiritimatiellia bacterium | reverse complement strand
GCTCCCTTGCCGGTCGTTCTTTGGGCGCCGGGCGGCAAGTCCAATGCGCCTTGGCTGCGGCATCGCAATGTGCCGGTCAGCCTGCATGGCAGCCCGCCGCTCAGAGCCACCGCAACGGGGAAATGCAAACTTTTTTCGGCTCCGATGACCCGGTTTCCGGGTAAATCCGCCCCTTATGGCAAAATCTCAATAAATCTCTTTTTTTTGTCTCGACAACAACACGTTATTCTGGCATCATTCTTTGCAGAATAAGGCAGTACCTCGCAGGTTGCCCCAGGCCTGCAAAACCGGGGGAAGCAAGATTGTCCTTGGCTTGGAGAGAATGTCATGCGTCGTTGTAATTTCACAATCCGGGCCGCGTTTTTACCGGCCGTTCTGTTCCTGGCCCTCAGCCCCCTGCACGTAAGGGCCGCTACGTACATCTGGACGGGCAGTGGAGGCGACTCAAACTGGACCACAGACGCCAACTGGGACATCGGTGCTCCGGCCAATCCCAACACCGACACCATTCAATTAGACACGAATGCTGTAGACAACCACAGTCAGATCAACACGGACTGGCAGGTCGGCAACATTGATCTGGATACGCTGGGCGGCGGCAATTTTACACATGACATTGATCTTGGAAGCAACACCCTTACGCTGGCCAACGGTATTTCCCGGAGTGGCAGTTACAGCGGCAAAAACTACGCCAATCTTATTATCCACAACGGGACGCTCCAGCTCGGCAAGAGCGGAAGTTCGGCGAACATCAATCTCGGGGATTATCATATTCACAACGAGTTGAGATGCGATCCGTCCGGCGGCGCCAGGATCAATACCTTTAATGTCGGTTCCATTTCTCTGAGCGCCTACGGGGCTTCCGGCGCACCTACGGCCCGGGTCGACATTCGAAACGCAGAAGTGGTCGGGGGAACTTTTGAAGTCGGCAATCTCACTCTGAGCCACGGCGGCGCAATGCTGATGGACACCAATACCGTAATAGAGAAGTTCTTTGTCAGGGGCACCTTTGACATGCCGAAAGGCACGAGCTACAGCGCGACTTTCAGTACCCTGCCCGGCGGCGTGGATTTCCAGGTAGGCCAGCCTTCAGCAGACGGAGCGATCAAACTGCCCAAGGGCAACACCATCGACGCGGAAGCGGGCAACGGCGTATTCACCGCGTATCTCAGTACGTTCCAGGTCGGGGGAACTGTCGATATGAGTCTCATGAGCAGTTGTATTGTGGACGCGGCGGATGCCGACGTGGTAATCGGTGATGCAACCGTGCAAAACGACGGTTCTCTGAAACTCCCTCCCGGCACCGCGACGTTCGGTTCGCTCAGCATCGGCGATTCAAACAAGACCGGAACACTTGTGCTTGACCGGACCTTCACAACCGTCAACGGAAACGCCGCATTCAACGCGGGCGCCGACATTACCATCAACGTGGGGGCGGAGGATGAGATAATGATTGTAGAAGGTGTTTCCACTTTCGCCTCCGGCGCGAGTATCTTTATCGATTTCCAGGTTGATCCCGGCGAGGGCGTTATGCACGCGGGACTCAAGATCAAGGGGGACTATGTTGACGAACTGGCAAGTGTAGTAACGTGGGACGAGAGTGAACTCAGCGACGAGGTGGAAATCTTTAAACGCCCGGACGGCTACACTTACGTCGGCATCCCGCCGCCGAAAGGCACTGTGTTCATGCTCAAGTAGCTTCAGGGCCTGAGGCAGTCTTCTTCCGGGTCCACTATTACCAGCCGGGGGTGGAACGGGTACTTGTGCCGCATCGCCCACGGGTAGACAGGATCCTTCGTGCCTTTCCTGCTGAACACGAAAGCCACCAGGTACAGCTTACCGTCTTTGCCGGCAGTGGTGGAATGGCACTCGTTAACCCGCCTGTCTCCTTCGACGATAACGGGGCCGTGATCGGTGAATACTCCCGTGTTGAGGTTGTAGCTTTGAAGGCTTGTCCTGCCGCCCCACCCCGTGTAGGGAGTGTACCAGAAAGTCCGGCCGATCATTACCAGCCCGCATGACGGATAGCGTCCTCCCACGCCCATCTGTCTTACGGGTTCTGCCCGTGCCTTGCTCTTCATTGCCCCGCCGGGGCCGTAGACCGGCGGGTGAAACCGGATCAGCATTTCGTCGGCACTGCGAATGGCGTAAAAGCAGCGGTCCTTATCGTCCCAGAGCGTCATGTGAACCTTGCCGTTCTTCCAGCGTCTCACGGCTTCGGGGTCTTCGGCGACTGCCGCGGGCGGGAGCGGCATCTCAACTTCAATATCCCGGATTTCGCCTGACTCCGGATTGTATTCCCAGAAAGTCGTACAGGGTTTCTTGGCGCCGTAAACCCGTCCGTTCGGAGCGATCATGCAGGTCAGGTTCCGGGGCCAGATTTCCTTCGGCTTTTTCGGATCCGTACTGGCCTTCCAGGCGTCGATTTCCGACTGCTGGGGCACTCCCAGCACTTCCTCCTCCAGCGTTTCCGGATCGAACCGGACCAGTTTTCCGGTGCGGTTCCCCATTCCGTAAAGGATCTTTCGCCAGGGGTCCCAGCTCACGTTCAGCAGGCCGTCGTTTATCACCGACTTGCCCATATTGGTCACTTTTCCGGTCAGCCTGTCGATCTTGAGCCAGTAACCGCCCTTGTAAGGATTGCCGCGGATGGCGTGACCCTCGCACGTGCCGGTAAGGATCGAGTCCTGCCATTGAAACATCTGCCCGTGAATCTTGTCCTGCGGGGGGTTGCCGGTGAGTTTTTCTCCGCACGCCTGACCCACGTCGGCTATATGCGTGATGCGGTCGCTTTCTGGATCGTAACGGAATATCTGCGCGAGCTGGTAATCGTGATGCGAACTGACCGAAAACCAGACACAGCCGTCCGAATCCGTGACAATGCCTTCCCATTGTCCGTCCAGAAAAGGCCAGAAATGCAGGTCGTGGCTTCTGGCCCGAACATAAGGCTCCTTCTTTTCCTCTTCCGTAAAAAGCGCATGATAAGCGGGCGGCTCCCATCCGGGTTTGCGCACACCCGCCCCCGCGGTAAACGCGGCCGCCGCCCAGACAAGTAAACTCCAGGCCAGAGTTTTCCGATATGTGCCGGTCATCTCTATTACCACCTCTCCCGGTGAACGCTGGTCTCGTCGTAGCGTGTTCTAGGCTCAGGAGTTTTCTCCGGCCAGCCCAGAGACACCGCGGAAACGGGAATGATGTTTTCCGGCAGGCCGAAAACATTCTTTATGTGGCTAACCCGTTCGGGACGAGGATGAACTCCCAGCCATACCGCTCCAAGCCCGAGCATACTGGCGGCAAGCAACAGGTTCTCGATCGCCGCACTGCAGTCCTGGAGCATGTACGACTCTTCATTGCCGTGCGCCTTTTCCATATCCCCGCAGACCACGATTCCGGCCGCGGCCTGTTTGAGCATCTGTCCGTTGGGCAGTGCTTCGGCAACTTTCGCGAGTGTGCCTTTGTCCTTTATAACTATGAAATGCCACGGATCTTTTGCCACGGCTGACGGGGCCGCCATCGCCGCCTCCAGCAGGTCCTTTATCATCCCGTCGGGGATTTCCCCTTCACGGTAGGCCCGCACGCTCCGGCGGGCGAATATGCTTTCCAGCTTGCTGTTCATGGTTATCTCCTTTCCGGTAATTCGGTTCTGTCAAAGCTGACAGCACGTTTTTCTGTGTAACTGTCCTTGTTTCAGGTCATTAGCCGTTTTTCGACTCTCTCCCCCTTTTCCCAATACACTTAAACGCTTTCTTAACCGCCACCCTTTCCGCCGCGGCGGACGCACACCCTTAACCGACCTGCTTACTCGTCACGTGCCAGCCGTTGCAACAGAGTCGTTTAAGCGTATACAACGAAGGGTAGCGGTTAAGTGTGCGGTTAAGTGTCCCAACTCGTCCTACATCCGTTTCTTATAGAACTTTTGACACTACCGGTAATTCGACAATACAGGACCTTCGCGTATCAAGTCAACCG
>JAWODU010000101.1:0-17217 GCA_046483125.1 Kiritimatiellia bacterium | reverse complement strand
TTGCGGGCCAGCCGACGTTCAATTCTTTCCTTGCGGTTACGGATGATTTTGCGGTAGGATCTGCTCACTTGAAATGCCCCCTTTCATTGGTTTTTGTGGTTTTCAATATCTTTACTTTAACCAATACTGGCGGGCATTTCGAGTTTTTAGTCATCCTTTCCGCAATTAAATCACGCTTGTATAGGGACTAGTGTGCAGACCTCGCTTTCAGGAGCAGTATCACAACAATGCCAGCCACTCTGACAGAAAAGATCCTGGCCAGGGCCGCCGGTCAACAAAACGTCAAACCCGGGGAAAATATATGGGTGAACGTGGACATTCTGCTTACCCATGACGTATGCGGCCCCGGCACCATAGGAATCTTCAAAAGGGAATTCGGCCGCGACGCACGCGTGTGGGACCCGGAAAAGGTAGTTATAATTCCGGATCACTATATCTTTACCGCTGATAAAAAAGCCGCGCGTAACGTTGAAACCCTGCAACAGTTCACTGCCGAACATCAGCTTCCGAACTATTACGATCCCGGCACATCGGATTACAAGGGCGTCTGCCACGTAGCTCTCTCTCAGGAGGGGCATGTCAGGCCTGGCGAAGTCATTCTCGGCACCGATTCGCATACATGCACTCACGGGGCGTTCGGAGCATTCGCCTCCGGCATCGGCAATACCGACGCGGGATTTGTGCTCGGTGCCGGTAAACTTCTGCTCAAGGTGCCCGCCACTTTCAGGTTTAATCTTCACGAAGCAAAACCGGACTATCTTGCGGCCAAAGACATAATTCTAAGCATAATCGGCGATATAGGCGTGGACGGCGCAACATACTGCGCCATGGAATTCTGCGGCGAGACCCTCTCGACGATGAACATGGACGAAAGAATGACTGTATGCAACATGGCGGTTGAAGCCGGTGCCAAGAACGGGATAATGGATCCGGATAACACGACTCTAAAGTATGTGCGGTCCCGTACCCGTAAAGAATTTCACCCCGTCTACACGGATCCGGAGGCCTCAGTCTACAAGACAGCAGATTATGACGTATCATCCATGGAGCCGTGCGTCGCCGAACCCCATCAGCCGTCAAACTTCGCTCTCGCACGGGAAAGGCAGAACATCGGGCTCGACCGTGTTTATATCGGCTCCTGCACAGGCGGCAAGCTGACAGATTTCCGCATGGCAGCGCGCATACTGAAAGGGAAAAAAGTTTCGGTTCCAACGTATCTCGTGCCCGCCACGGTCGAAACTGCCGAAAACCTTATTACCGAAGACCTGGAAGGTAAATCACTCGTGGAAATATTCGCGGAGGCCGGATGCCTGGATATAGCGCCGCCCTCATGCGCGGCCTGCCTCGGCGGCCCGGAAGACACATTCGGCCGTGTATCCGGGCCGGAAACGGTGCTGAGTACTACCAACAGGAATTTTATCGGACGCATGGGGGCCAAGGATGCGTCAATTTACCTTGCATCCCCCCTTACGGCCGCGGCGTCGGCCGTCACCGGCCGCATAACCGACCCGAGGGAATTCATCTGATTATGGCTCAGCATAACACATCTTCTTCAGGTAAAATCCGCGGCAGGATATATGTCCTCGGCGACAATATCGACACCGACTGTATAATCCCGGCGGAATTCCTGAGCCTTGTGCCGACCATCTCAGAGGAATATCGCAAACTCGGTTCGCACGCACTCGCGGGGCTCCCGGACACCATGCCCCGGTTTGTACGGGAAGGCAAAACTGCGTCCGAGTTCGCCGTTATTATCGCCGGCCGCAATTTCGGGTGCGGTTCATCGCGGGAACACGCGCCAATTGCGCTCGGAGCCGCCGGTGTTAAAGCCGTTGTCGCTCAATCTTATGCCCGGATATTCTTCCGGAACGCAGTCGCCACAGGGGAACTCTACCCGCTGGAAAGCCGGGGCCGCCTGTGCGACATTTTTCACACCGGCGAAGATGCCGAAATAGATCTCGAATCCTCAACCATCCTTCACGTCGATTCGGGCAAATCCTTCGCCCTGAAGGGGCTGGGCGCGGCCGCTCCCGTCATTCAGGCGGGCGGCATTTTTGCCTTCGCCCGAGCCCGGGGACTGATCGGCGATAAAGGCAGGTCTCCCGCGAAGCCCTCCCCGCGCGAAACCACCAGAAGCCGTATTGTGGCAGTCGCCAACCAGAAGGGCGGCGTCGGAAAGACAACAACAGCAGTCAACCTCGCGGCCTTTGCCGCCGAATCGGGCAAGCGCGTACTGCTGGTTGACCTAGACCCACAGGCGAACGCCACCAGCGGGCTTGGCCTGGACCGGGAACAAGGATTCAGCCTCTATCAGCCTCTTCTCGGACGGAAAAGTGTTGAAGGCCTTGTTAAATCAACCGAGATGAAAAGACTTGATGTAATCCCTTCCGAGCTGGATCTCGCCGGGGCCGAGGTGGACCTTGTACATATGGATAACTACCTGCGCCGCCTGTCAACTGCTCTCGCACCCGTGCTGGAGACCGGCAAATATGACCTGCTCCTGATTGATTGCCCGCCCTCCCTGGGCGTGCTCACCGCCAACGCTCTGACTCTCGCTCATTCGGCGCTTATTCCGATCCAGTGCGAGTACTATGCGCTCGAGGGGCTTTCCGTAATCAAGGACTTCATCGCACAGCTCAGAGAAAACGGGGCTAATCCCGGCCTGGCAATGGAGGGCATCCTGTTGACAATGTACGACAAACGAACCAGACTTTCGTCCGACGTGCTGAAGGAAGTTCGAAAGCACTTCGGTAAAGCCGTTTACAGGACCGTAATTCCAAGAAATATCAGGCTGAGCGAAGCCCCCAGCTTCGGGAAACCCATACTGTCCTATGCCTCGCATTCCGCGGGCGCCGCGGCTTACAAGCGTTTCGCGAGGGAATTTCTAAAGAGGATGAAATTAATCAGGCGATAACTACGAAACACACGAAAGGCGCGAATGATCTTCCGTTTTTCGTGTTTTTCGCGGATTTCGTAGTTTCTTTCTTTCGGCTGGCGCTGTCACGTTCTACCGGACTGCGGCATTTTTCTTCAGCTTTTTCAGTCTCCCTGAAAAAGCCGCCCTTTCAGCCCGCGACATCCGGTCGATGATCAGGACACCGTTGAGATGGTCTATTTCATGCTGAATAGCTCTTGCGAGAAGGCCGCTTGCCTCCACACCGCGTTCGTTCCCGTCCAGATCAAGGTAAACAGCTTTCACATTTAATGACCTGCCGATTCTGGGAAACACCTCCGGGACGCTCAGGCATCCCTCTTCGGATTCATCTATTCCCTCGGACTCCAGAATCCTCGGATTCAGCATTACTATCGGTTCCCTCCTGTTCTCGTCTCCGCCGGACAGGTCGATGACGCAAATTGCCCGGGAGAGGCCTATCTGCTCGGCGGCAAGACCCACTCCGCTGGTCGCGTACATGGTCCTGAGCATATCACCGGCGAGTCTTCGCAACTCGTCGTCAATTTTTTCTATCGGTTCCGCCTGTCTGCGAAGCGCCGGGTCACCGTAGGTCACAACATCATAATTCAAAACCGCTCTCCCTTGCCCATTCGGCCAGGTGTTCCTTTACCTGCGCAAACATCTCGTCATCCGAAATGGCCGTACTTCTGCCGCCCGCGTATTCTTCGGCAACCCACTCTGCAATCTTTCGCACTCCGGGATGGTCCTTTGCAAGCCCCGCTCCCCGGCCGATCTTATTATGGATCCACATGAGAATCCCTGCAGCGCCGCTTTTATCGCTTACAGCAACGGATATGGGTCTGTTAAGCAGAGATTCGGTGTCAAACGCGTTGTAGATTTCTTCATTTTTCAACAGTCCGTCGGCGTGAATCCCCGCCCTTGTCATATTGAAATCCTTCCCAACAAGCGGCTGGTTGGCAGGAATTCCGATATCCAGTTCTTTCTCAAAATATTCCGCAATTTCGGTAATCACCGTAGTGTCCAGATGGGGCCTTCCCCCTCTCAACTGCATATAACTCATAACCAACCCTTCAATAGGCGGGTTGCCGGTTCTTTCCCCAAGACCCAGCATGGTACCGTTCGCCGCACTGCATCCGTAAAGCCACGCTGTCACGGCATTCGCGGTTACAAGGTTGAGATCGTTATGCCCGTGCCATTCCATCCATTCAGACGGAACCCCCGCGTAATAAGCAAGGCCGTAGATAAGACCGGGTACCGAGCGGGGCATTGCCACACCCGGATAGGGAACGCCGAGCCCCAGTGTGTCGCACACTCTTATCTTGATAACACTCTTATGCTTTTCGGCCAGCTTCATAAGTTCCGCGGCGAAGGGGACCACGAAACCGTAGAAGTCGGCCCGCGTGGCGTCCTCAAAATGACATCTTGGCGTTATGCCTTCATCCAATGCCTCCTCTACGATTCTCAGATACTGCCTTACAGCCTCCCTGCGGTTCTTCTTCAGTTTCAGATATATGTGATAGTCCGACGCCGAAGTAAGTATGCCGGTTTCCTTCAGTCCAAGTTCCTTGACGAGTTTGAGGTCCTTTTGGTGCGCGCGGATCCACCCCGTGACTTCCGGATACCTGTATCCAAGGGAAAGCACCTTGTCTATTACGTGCTGGTCCTTGGAGGTATACAGAAAAAATTCAGACTGCCTTATGACTCCGGCCTTCCCTCCCAGCCGGTAAAGCATCTTGTAAAGATCCACGAGCTGTTTCACCGTGTACGGGGGCAGAGACTGTTGACCGTCGCGAAACGTGGTGTCCGTAATCCAGATATCCTCCGGAGTGCGCATAGGCACGAGCCGGTGATTAAACCCCAGCCGGGGTGCTGCCGAATACGGAAAAATATCCCTGAAAAGCTCCGGGGCCTTCGGGTTATCGAGATGTACGGTGTAGGAATCCGAGTCGAACGTATTGTAAGCGTTGTTGTATTTGAGTGCCATATGTATCTTACCGTCGGCCCTCCGCCGTATTGATTCAAACAGGCAAGTTACCGCACTACCCGCGCACTTTGCAAGCATCTCCGTGCACGAAAAACACTTGCCCGCAGGAGGTCTCTAATCTATATTTCCACCCATGAATGATATGCTGGTAATCATTCCGACCTATGACGAGAAGGACAACGTCCGCCCCATTGCCTCGTCAGTATTCACTTACCTTCCCCGTTCCGACATCCTCTTTGTGGACGACGACTCCCCGGACGGGACCGGTGCCATCCTTGATGAAATGCAGTCCTCCGATGCGCGCGTTCACGTTTTTCACCGCGACGCCAAGTCCGGCCTGGGCCGTGCGTACATCACTGGTTTCAAATGGGCGCTTCAATCCGAATACGAGATTATCTTCGAGATGGACGCCGACTTCTCCCACAACCCCGCCGAACTGCCTAACTTTGTCTCCGCCGCCGAAAAGGCCGACCTCGTGCTCGGTTCCCGCTACGTGGGCGGCATAAGGATAACAAACTGGCCGCTGAGCCGCCTCATGCTCAGCAAGGGTGCCGCCGCATATATACGCCTGGTCACCGGAATGCCCGTGACAGATCCAACGGGCGGGTACAAGTGCTACCGCCGCAGGGTTCTGGCCGCGATAGATCTCGACCGGATAATGTCCACAGGCTACTCGTTTCAGGTGGAAATGACTCATACAGCGTGGCTCAAAGGGTTTCGAATTCTCGAAATACCCATTATTTTCGAGGACCGCCGATCGGGTTATTCAAAAATGAACACGGCAATAGCCAAAGAAGCCCTCGCAATTGTGTGGAAACTGGCTATTCGAAGCGGATTCAGAAGGCGTCCCGCTCCCCCGGCCGAAGGATCAGGCAAGGCTTCGGAGGGTCCGCGACAATGAGCCCGGAACGAAGCGCATATTCTTTTTTCCGCGGGATACTCGCCACCATGCGGCCTATCCAGTGGACCAAAAACGCTTTTGTGCTGGTGCCTGTCTTCTTTGCCTGGTGGGACCGCAGTCAGTCTGTTTCACTCTTCGACGGTCTCTCAGCCGCCGGACCTGCCGCGCTTCTTTTCTGCATCGTTTCCAGCGGCGTGTATACCCTCAACGACATTGCCGACGCGCCTTCTGACCGCAATCACCCGGAAAAACGGTTCCGTCCGGTGGCGTCCGCCCGCCTCTCCATCGCAGGCGCATGGGGCCTGGCATTGATTCTGCTGGCGGCCGGATGCGCGGGCGCATGGTTGCTGTCATACCGTTTCTATGTCGTTGTAAGCGTTTATGTTGTAATTCAGATGCTTTACAGCCTTTACCTCAAACGCATCCCCATGCTGGACGTGTTCGTCATAAGTTCCGGTTTCGTACTGAGGGCGCTGGGAGGCGCCGTGGTTCTTAAAGACATAATCATTTCGCCATGGCTGTTGTTGTGCACTTTTCTGCTGGCCCTGTTTCTTGCCTTATGCAAGCGTCGTCATGAAAAGGCCTCAACCGGAAATTTTGGCCGCCCTCAAAGAACAAGTCTTTCCGGGTACGATATTAAACTTCTGGATCAGCTTATCGCCATCACCGCCGCCGCGGTGATCGTTTCTTATGCCATATACACCCTGTGGCCGCAGACCGTACGCAAATTCGGAACAAGTGCGCTCGGCCTTACCGTGCCGTTTGTTGTTTTCGGGGTCTTCCGCTATCTGTATCTCGTGTACCGCCGGCACCGCGGCGATAAACCCGAGCGTCTTCTGTTTACGGATATCCCCCTGCTGGCGGACATACTGCTTTACGCGTTGACAGTAGGGGCCGTGCTTTCATTCCCGCCGTGACGATTCTTGCGTATTTTATTCCGTGTCTGCTATAATGGCGCTTTCAACATCAACTTGCTGGGCCGGCATATGGAACATTCAAATAAAGCGGCAACCGGGCCGACTGCTCCCGAAGCCCGGGGAGCGCACAGCTCGTTTTTCAGAAAAATCGACTGGAGCGCCTTCTGGACGGCAACAGTCATCTCATTTGCCGTTTACTGTTATACCCTTGCGCCCACCGTTACCCTTGAGGACTCGGGGGAGCTGGCGGTCGCGGGCGATCACCTCGGCGTTCCTCATCCGCCCGGTTACCCGATCTGGACTCTAATGGCGTGGATATTCGCCCGTGTTTTCTCCTTCGTTCCCTACCTGGGCCAGCCGAATCCCGCCTGGAGCATAGGCCTGCTTTCCGCTGTTTGCGGTTCGCTGGCCGCCGGTGTAACGGCAATGCTCATTTCACGGTCGGGTTCCCACATACTCCGTGATTCCGAGCATTTTTCTTCGCGCACCGGAAAGTCCATGGAAAACATAATATGCTGGGTGGCGGGAGTGTCCGCCAGTCTCATATTCGCTTTCACCCCCGCCATGTGGTCCCAGTCGGTCATTGCCGAAGTCTACGGTCTCAACGCCCTTTTTCTGGCCCTGATCTTCCTTTTTGTTTACATGTGGATGCGAGTGCAGGACGACAAATATCTGTTCCTGACAGCTATTGTTTTCGGACTCGGCCTCACCAATTACCAGGCCCTTCTTTTTGCCGCCCTGGTCCTGGTCGCAGCCGTGATGGTAAAGGACTTGTGCCTTTTCAGGGATTTCTGCATCACCGGGGCCCCCTTCGGCATGATCCTGCTCGCCGTCAAAGCCGGACTTCTTCCGCCTATACCCCCGCCGTCAAACCCGGTTTTCTTCGTTTACGCGGCCGTGAACTTCCTGATTTTGAGCATCGCCTTCTTTTTTCTTCCCAGGGGCAAAACCGTAGCTGTCGCATTTTTTCTCTCGGAACTCGGAGTGGCATTTTACGGTTTCATGCCCATAGTGTCCGATCTCAGGAACCCGCCGATGAACTGGGCATATCCAAGAACATGGGAGGGCTTCCTCCACGCGCTCACACGCGGCCAGTACGAAAAGATCAAACCAACTGACGTTTTTTCGATGCGTTTTGTCCATCAGTTGGGTTTTTACTTAAGCGACCTTCGGAGGCAATTTTACCTTCCTGTCGCCCTCCTCGGCTTTCTTCCATTCACAATATGGCGCATCAGAATACGCCGGTTCAACTTCTCCGCTGTTCATGCCGCGTTTGGTCTCTGGGCCCTGATAACGCTGATCTGGCTCCTTGAGGTGATATTTTTTGCCGGCCAGGGCGCCGATACTGTTTACAAATCTCTCACCGCCGGAATTATTGCCCTTATGCTCGCCGGCGCGGCGTCTCTTCTTATCAATCAAGGCGTAGAATACGCGGATACGCTTCTGGGCAGAAATCCTTCGGCGGGCATTTCCGACAAAATTATTTCAGGCTTTATTCTTTCGGGTGTCGTCGTCCTCTATCTTTACTACGTGGTCATGCTGACCGGAAATATGATCGACATGACCGAACCACTGCGGAGTGCCGGAAAATCGCTGACCGGGGAACAGGTAAGGATTCTGCTCATGCGCAGTGTCGGTACGGCCGGACTCATACTGGCGCCCCCTCTTTTCGTCTGGTTGGTCTACCGACTCATGCACAGCCGTTTTGAGCTTAAGGTCACCGTAGGAACCACGTCGCAGAAATGGATTATCGCAACGCTATTCGGGTTTCTGGCCATGGGCATACTGTTTATAACGCTCGCCAATCTCAAAATGACAATTCAGGACACCTTTATCCAGCGTGTTAAATTTATTTCTTCCCACGCCCTGTACGCCTTCTGGATCGGTTACGGGCTGGTTTTCCTCCTTTCGTATATCTGCGATTTGCGCCTGCCCGCCCCCATGATGAAACATCTGTCCCTCGCCCTGGCCTTCGCTCTCCCTCTGGCTCCCATATTGAAAAACGCTTACGACAGGGAAATACGGAAAGTTTACGGCGGCGCGGAACAGAGGGGACACGACTACGGCTGGCAATTCGGCAACTACCAGCTCAGGGGCGCCGAGGCCGTATCAGAAGAACTCAACACCGAAAACGAGCCCCTGCCCAACCCCGAATATCCCCCGCCAATGGAGCTCGATGCTATTTTCTACGGCGGCACGGATCCCGGGCGGTTTGTACCCACTTACATGATATACTCCGCCCGCGTCCGGGAAGACGTCTACCTGATAACCCAGAACGCCCTCGCGGACAAAACCTACCTCAACGTCATGAGAGATCTCTACGGAGACCGGATATGGATAGCCGCGCCTCCGGACAGCGCAGAGGCTTTCCGTGAATACGTACAATCGCGCCGCCGCGCCGGTGATAACAGCGTTACCTTCGCCGACGGCCGCGTACAGGTGAGCGGCGCCGCACAGGTTATGGAAATCAACGGGATCATCGCCAGGAAAATGTTCGAGCATAACAAACATAAACACGCTTTCTACATTGAAGAAAGCTACGTAATACGGTGGATGCACCCTTATCTCGAGCCTCACGGCCTTATCATGAAGATAAACCCGGAGCCGATTAACCTGACTCGCAGAATGGTGCGCAATGACATGGAGTTCTGGGACTGGTATACGCGCTGTCTCACGGCGGACATTGAGTTTCTGCGCGACATAACAGCGCGCAAGTCATTTTCCAAACTCCGCGGCGCTATTGCCGGCCTTTACTCGCACAAGGGCAAACCCCGCATGTCCGAACAAGCCTATCACGAAGCACTTCTCATTTATCCGCTCAGCCCCGAGGCGAATCTTCGTCTCGCCCAGGAAGTCTACATGGTTCAACACCGTTTCCAGGACGCCCGGAATGTCGTCGAGGAATTCCTGTACCACGACCCCAATAACACGGGAGCGAAACAGTTCCTGGGGCATCTCGACAGGCTGGAAGAGACTTTTTCGGAAATTCGCCGGCTGGAATCCGTCAAAAACTCTTCAGGCAAGATAGAAGTACACCAGGCCCTTAAACTGGCACAGCTCTATCTCAGTGTCGGTAACAATTCCGCCTTTATGCAGTTGATTACGGGAATAGTCAACAACCCGACACTTCCACCCCAGTATCACCTCAACGCGGCCCAGCTGCTTCACCGAGCCGGACGGAGGAATGACGCCGCCAAAGCGCTGGACCGGTGTATCGACAGAATGCCCGAGCAGGCGCCGCCGGAGGTATTTCTGCAGATGGCAAAAATATATATCGAGGGGGGGAAACCTGCGGGCGCCGTCAAGGCCCTTGGCCGCTACCACGAACTCAAGCCCTCGGACTGGCGCGCGGCGCTTGATCTCACTGCTATTCAACTTTCTCTCGGAAACACCAACTCCGCGCGAAAAACCCTGCAGGACGCAATGTACTACGGCGGATCCGAAGTCGCCCGGATCGTCAGCAGGGATCCGAGATTCGCGGCTCTCAGGCAGACTGCCGGCAGGCGAACGCGCAACCTACTCAGGATCCCGGGCCGTCGCGAACCTTCACCCGCGCTTCCGTTCCCCTGACTCGTACAGGAAACAGCTCAATCCGAAAATCGACGCGGTTTCCACCCTCATCGTCAGCCTGCCGAAACTCGCCGGCCTTCCTCCAGCAGCAGAGGCTTCCTCCGCCTCGGCCCCGGTCAAGTCTCCTTCCGGCCCTATTAAAAGCCCCGCCCGCCTTACACGCCCCCTCAGCCCTTCGGTAAGAACCGTTTTAAGTGAAGGCGTCTTCACGCCAAGTGAGCCGAACACGAACAGGTCCAGACTTCCCGCGGTCTTCATGGCATCGCTGAACGAATGGAAATCACCGATCTCCGGTACCCACGCCCTGCCCGATTGTCCCGCCGCGCTTACCGCGATACGCCGCCATCTCTCCCGCCGTTTACAGCCGCCCCCGCCCGGAAGGCGCACGGCAGTCCGCTGTGAAACAACGGGCAGGATCCCGCTTGCTCCCATCTCAGTGGCCTTTTCAACCACAAGATCCATGCGGCGTCCTTTCGGGACGCACTGGAATAGAATAATTTCAGGTTCGGAACGCTCAACGAAACGGATTTCACTCACGCGTTCGAGTAAGGATGTATCTCCGGAGCCCGAGGCCTTTCGGACCCTTGCCGTGCACTCGCGCCCCCGCCCGTCAAACACCCTCACCTCCAGCCCGGGACGAGCGCGCAGGACGCGCAGGAGGTGATGTTCCTCGTCCTTTCCCGGACGAAGCAACTTCCCATGCCACTCAGAAGGTGAAACGCAGCAACTGTACATGTTATCCGGCTCATACCGACGGTTCGCTTTTCACGTACGCATTGCCTTTCTGCGCTCGAAAAAACCCTCGGCCTTCCTGTAAAACTCCTCGGAACGCTTGTAACTCGACTCCTTCAGGTCCCCGCCAAGCTGTTTAACAAGCTTTTTCTGCGCCGAATTCAGCCGCACTGGAACCTCGACCTGAACCTGAACGTGCAAATCGCCACGCCCGTAACCCTCAACACTCCTCAGACCCTCTCCCCGGAGACGGAACACCTTTCCGCTCTGAGTGCCCGCCGCAATCTTAAGCCTGGCGTAACCGTTTACCGTAGGGACCTTGATTTCACCGCCCAATGTCGCGATATGAAAAGGAACCGGCACCTCGCAGTAGAGATCCTCTCGGCGCCGTTGAAATAATTCATGATCGCGGACGTGAATAACGACATAAAGATCTCCGGCCGGGCCGCCCCTGCCCCCGCCTTCTCCTTTTCCCGCGAGCCTGAGCCTCGAACCCGATTCGACTCCTTTGGGAATCTTAAGGGACAGGCGCTTCCTTGTATTCAGCCTTCCCGTACCCTTGCATGCGCGGCACGGATCGCGAATGATTTTCCCCGTCCCGCCGCATACCGGACACGTCTGTTTTACCTGGAAAAATCCGCCCCCGGACACTACGGCTCCGCGGCCCCCGCAATGCCTGCATGTCTCCATTCCCTTGCCGGGAGCGGCCCCTGTTCCGCTGCACTGTCTGCATTCCTCCGTAGCGGGCACGGTAATATCCCGGTGCGAACCGAAGGCGGCCTCTTCCAGATCTATCTCGAGGTCAAAACGCAAATCGGCTCCCCGCCTCGCCCCGCCGCGTCTGGTCCTGCGCCCTCCACCGAAAAATTCTTCGAAAACACCACCGCCCTCGCCGAATATACTGCCCAGTATATCCTGCAGGTCCGATACATGGGTGAAATCCCTCGAGAAATCAAATCCTCCCGGCCCGAATGCCGATTTCATCCCCTCGTGGCCGAACTGATCGTACCTGCGCCTCTTCTCCGAGTCGCTCAACACTTCGTACGCTTCAGACACCTCTTTGAATTTCGTTTCAGCGGCCTTGTCGTCCGGATTACGGTCCGGGTGGTATTTCATCGCGAGTTTCCGGTAGGCCTTTTTGATTTCCTCCCCGGAAGCCGTTTTTTTTACGCCC
Organism: Kiritimatiellia bacterium; assembly: GCA_046483125.1. Classification (GTDB taxonomy): domain Bacteria; phylum Verrucomicrobiota; class Kiritimatiellia; order UBA8416; family JAWODU01; genus JAWODU01. The sequence continues at coordinate 5,025 of JAWODU010000101.1, read as the reverse complement.
AGAAGTTCGTAATAGTCTTCTTTCGCAGACACGGATACCGCCTAACCTTCCTGTTTCTCCCCCACGCCTTCCCCATCACCCGGTCCTACCGACACAACCACCTGCGCGGGTCTGAGAAGCCTGCCGTTCAGCAGGTACCCCTTGCGAACCTGCGTCGCTACGAAATCTTCCTCTGCCGTATCGGATTCCGTCCGCGATACGGCCTCGTGCAGGTTTGGATCGAACTCCTTCCCCCTGGCGTCTATTTCCTCAAGCCCGAACCGCGCCAGAACCGCCTTAAGCTGATCCCATACCAGACGAAAGCCCTCGAGAAAGGCGTGCGATTCCTTCTCGTGCCTCTGGGCCGCTTCAAAAGCCAGTTCAAAATGATCCAGCACCGGGAGAAGATCCATCAAAAGCGCCTCATTGGCCCTGCTTGATATTTCCCCTTTTTCCCGCAATGTACGCTTGCGGAAATTCTCGAAATCAGCCTGCAGTCTGAGAAGCCGGTCTTCACCCGCCGCACCGCCCCCGGACGCCTTATCTTCCCCTTTTCGGGACGGACCGCTTCCGCCTGCGTCCCGGCGCTCCTTTGCTTCACCGTTTCCTCGCGCGGCTCTTTTCTCTTCTTTGTCCACGGCAAGCTCCTCGCTTCCGCTCCGCGAAGCTTCTGATCCGGCGCTTTTTCCCGTCTTTGCCTTTTCGTCTTTTTTATTTTTCACACCGTACCTGCCCTTTTCCTCTTCTGCCGTCTCACCGGTACCAAGGCTCTCTCCTTACAAAACAAGCCAGAATATGCACCCGTCGTCTGCCTGTCAAGTATCCCGCCCTTCAAGTTCCCGCTGGTCTTGAAACGGACGTTCTGGCATGATGGTCCAGCGTAACAATAATGAAAGTCTGCATAGATATACAGTCCGCCGTCACCCAGAGAGCCGGGGTTGGCAGGTACACCTCTCAGCTTGTCCGCCATCTCGCCCCCCTCTGTGCAAACGACTCGCTGTCACTCTTTTACTTTGACTTCAAACGCAAGGGGGCTCCCCTGAATGCTGCGTTCGCCCGCCACACCTCCGTCCGCTGGTGCCCGGGCCGCCTCGCCAGCGCATTGTGGAAGACCCTGAATTGGCCCACTTTCCAACGTTTCGCGGGCAAGGCGGACGTGTACCACTTTCCCAACTTTGTGCTTCCCCCTTTAGCCTCGGACAAATCGGCGGCAATTGCAACCATACACGACATGAGCTTTATGAGACTCCCTCTTTTCGCCGAAGAACGAAATGAACAATACCTTCGGCGAAAAATCAGGCGTACCGTCCGAAGATCCGATGCAATTATTACAATATCCGAATTCTCATCCCGCGAAATACAGCAGTTTCTTCAAGTCGATCCACGGCGGGTAGAAGTTATTTACCCCGGTGTTGACTCCCGTCATTTTACCGCGCCCCCCGAAAACACAATTCTGCGCGCCTTAAAAGAGATGGGGATTTCAAAGCCGTATATACTTACCGTCGGAACCCTGGAACCGAGAAAAAACATTCCCTTCCTGATCGAACTTTTCGAAAAGACATCCCGGTTTGACGGCACTCTCGTAATCGCCGGCGCTCCCGGGTGGAAATGGACCGGGATCGCGGACAGGATTAAGCGCTCTCCGAAAGCTCAGTCCATAAAATGGATCAGCCGCGTGGAAGACAGCCGCCTGCCGGCGCTTTACGCGGGCGCGGAACTGTTCGTGTTTCCGTCCTTTTATGAAGGCTTCGGGTTTCCTCCGCTCGAAGCCATGTCCTGTTCAACGCCGGTGGTTTCCTCGACGGGAGGCTCGCTCGCCGAGGTACTTGATAACGGAGCTCTTCTGGTAGACAAATACGACACCGACGAATGGCTGTCGGCCATCGACAGGGCCCTCACCGATTCAGATCTAAGGGCCTCGCTTGTAAAGAGGGGACACGAAGTGGTTAAACGGTACTCCTGGCGGAAAACCGCCGAACGCACGTGGAACCTCTACCGCAGACTGCACGAAGCCTCGTCGTCCGTCGTCCGTAGTCCGTAGTCTGTCATCCAGACCTGTTCCCTACTCAGCTCTTCTCCCATGCCTCGTCGTAAGCACGTAGTCAAACTCCCTGGCCTCCCCGGCCCGCACCGCAAAGGTGAACTTGACCGTATCCAGATCTACCTTCTCGTACTCCCCGAAATCGCCTGATTTCTCCAGATCCCAGTGCTGGGTCGGAAAGTTTCGCTTTATTTCAACTTTTACGTCAACGGGCCGCGTGTTCCGGGCTTCAACTTTGAACGTCCGCTTTTCATCCCAGCCCGAAATATCTCCATTCCCGTCAAACAGATACGATTCCGTCCCGTAATCCATGAGAGTCGGCTCTACCACCACATCCGTTACGGCGCCAAGGTTCAGCTCTACATCTTCATCAACCGGGATGTACTTGAAAACGGATTGTCCCTCGTATGACAAATGCCCTTCCCTGTCAGCCACGCGGTATACCTTCAGCATCCCGCCGGGTATGGGCGACTCTCCGAGGTTGTGATCCTCATCGTTCTTGAAACTCAAAAAGCGCCTCACGCTTTGTCCGTAGCGTCTTTCTTCGTACTTGTACAGGTTCACAACATCCACTTCGCCGGCTTCAAAACTCGGCAATCTCTTCGACCACCCGTTCGGTATGCTCTCGGTGCCTTCTATCGTATAAAGGAAATATTCACTCAGCCCTTCCTTCCTGATTTCCTTACGTTCCATTCGGGGCATCGCCGCCATTTCGGCAACGGCTTTCCTGGCCATTAGTTTATCCCCCGCGAACCCGCGGGCCCGGCCCTCGGGAGCCCGCACTACGCCGGGTCTTCCGTACGGATACTGCCGGCGGGCCAGCTCCGAGATTCTGTCAAGTATATGCACCTTGCCCACGATAAGCCGTGTCCGGGCGTTGTCGTAATCTTCGCCGCTGTTATTGCTTACCACCACGTAGCCCTGCAATTTCATGCTGGTCTCGTCCGGCGCCATTGTCCCCATGTAAAACGCGCGCCAGGACAGGCCGCTCGTCAGATAGGTTATCTCCACCGGCACCTGGCCGCTGAATCCGCTCTTGACCCGCCATATGCCGACATTCTGCGCCCGCGGCGGATAGGTCAGATTGAAAACATCAATCGTTTCCGCGCGTTCCTTCGGCGTCATCTGCAGGCTTGTGGGATCAATCAACGTGTTGGCCCAGGAAAACTGCAGGCTGTTCAACCCCCTTCTCAAAGTGAGCGGGCGCTGTTCACGCACAAGGGTCATATCCGCCGAATTGTAGATTGTGACCTGTACGCTCTCGCGCCCGGGAAGGGTTACAAGGTCAATCTTGCCCCAGCCCGTACCCGCCATCAGAATAAGCATCCCTGCCGCAACACACGTATGTTTCATAACCGTCTCCTTTTTCTTAACCGGCATTCTTCACACTCCCACACTTTCGCTACCTGACGTTTCTTCGATGGTAGTGCATATTCAGTACCTTGCTGTCCCTGGGCTTGAGGCGGACCTCGAACTCAAGCGTGTTGGCATCCTTCTTCGAATAATCCATGTTGCATTTTTCCATGTCCCATTCGCCCCGGATGTGCTGTACCAGCGTCAACACGGCGTCCTTGTCTTTGAAATTTTCAATTTTGGCAGTTATTATCTCGTCCGTATCGTAAAGCACGACGCGGTTGTCTTTATTGCGCCTGATGTTGATTTTACGATCTCTCATCTTTTTCTGTGTTACGACGATATCCCGGCTGTCTCCTATGTATATCTCCATTTCCTCGCCGACGGGAACAGGCTGTATGTTGTCTTCTCCAAGGAAGATAGTGCTCCCGTGACCGTCTTTCTGAAACACGCGGACCTTCCCGCGCCGCAGGGCGGTTTCACCCAGCCCGCTTTTGCTGTCATTTCTGATCCGGTAACTCACCGGTATACCCACATTCGTATTCTGTTCTTCCGGGTCCCACGGTTTCACGGCCGCGTCGAATGTCCAGACTTTCTCGATCGGCACATTGTTTTTCTTTAGAAAAAGCATCTGCTTGGTTTCCTCGTGCCTGATTCCTTCATCGAAGGCCTCGCCGCCGCCCAGCAAAACCCTCGCCATTTCAAAATCTTCGCCCGAAAAATTTCTGAGTACTATGAAACTCTTGAGGTCCAGATCCTCTTCCCCCTTGCCCGCTACACCCTTGTATGTCACAAGACTGTCTATATTGCTCAGCAGATAACTGATGCGGACCCTCTCTTCCCACGGCCGCGCACTGCTGATCTCCCATACAAGGGCCGCTTCGTTCGGCGGATAGCTCACATTCAACAGACGCACGTTTTCCGGGTGGGAAAGGACAGCCAGCCTGATCGAATCGCTGTCGATATTTACTCCCTTCCACGAGAAATCCACCTTGTTCAGCCCCCGCTGAAGCGTGAGCACCCGTTCCTCCTCAATCAACGTAGCCGAAGGATTGTCCAGGCGGATCAATGTCTCGCCTCGTTCCGGCAAAGCCGTCAGCTTGATTCTCGCCTCGGCCCGGAGCCCTGTCACAGCCAGAAATGCAATTCCCAGTACAAACATCGCCAGTTCCGCTCCCTGTCTCTTCATAACTCTCTCCTCGCTTGTTGTTAGGTTCTGTTAAAGCTGACAGCACACTTTTCTTTCTAATTCGCTCTCTTGCAGGGGGTTGACCACATCCTGGCTCTCTCCCCTGTTTCAATACACTTAAACGCTTTCTTAACCGCCACCCTTTCCGCCGCGGCGGACGCACACCCTTAACCGACCTGCTTACTCGTCATGTGCCAGCCGTTGCAACAGAGTCGTTTAAGCGTATACGACAAAGGGTGGCGGTTAAGTGTACGATTAAGTGTCCCAACTCGTCCTGCATCCATTTTTTTAAGAACTTTTGACAGTAGCTGTTATTACAACGTACTTTCAACTATTCTACTTACCTCCAATACGTTTCCCGCTCCTTTTATCTTCAGAAAAATTAACCCCGCCGGCCTTGCTCGAGCATTTCGCCCGCTGTCGCCGACACCTCTTCCGCTGTTATTGATTCCATGCACTGCAG
>JAWODU010000068.1:0-14767 GCA_046483125.1 Kiritimatiellia bacterium | reverse complement strand
GGCGGTCCGATCTTGGCCAGCGCCCCGCGCTCCTGAATGATCTTCTCAGTCAGCGTCAGATACTGGGTCACCCATAATGAGAACTGCTGGCGGCGAAGGGAGGAAAATCTGAAACCCCTAATCACGCGAATATTCCTTGTCCCCATCAGCGTTGATCAGCGTGATTCGCGGTTTCTCTCTCCCGCTTTCAGCTTTCAGCTTTTCCTATCCCTCCCCATTCGCGTGATTCGCGGTTTCTTCTTCATTCGCGTTGATTCGCGTGATTAGCGGTTTCTCTCTCCCATACTTTCAAACTCCCGTAAAAACCGCTCCGCAATTTCCGCGGACTCGATCAGGACCAGGTTCTCGTGGTTCCCGGTTGAAGCGGTAGTGGTGTAATTATAAGAACCCGTCAGCACGCGCCCGCCGTCGATAACCATGAATTTATGATGCATTTTCGGGTACTCCCCCGCCAGACGCACTTCGGTACACCGCACTCCCCGGTTGCGCAGGTAACCTATAGTTATTTTCATCCCCTTCCACTCGTACGCTTCGGCGTCGTACTTGACGCTCACCCTGACCCCCCGTTCTTTAGCCGCAGCCAGGGCGTCGGCAATGTTCCTGCGGGTAAACATGTATACGGCACAGGCTATTTCCCTTTCGGCCCTCCTTATTTCTCCGAGCAGGAGCTCTTCGCAGTCGCGGTCGAAAACCGCCTTTACCTTCGCCTCCGTTACGCCCGCGCCACCCCGCTCTTCCGCACTTTCGCTCGAAAGGACGGATCCGCACGCGATATGCAGAAATGCCGCGCCGATAATGACAAAATAACGAAATGTCTTCATTATGAGTTACCGTCCAGGTCGTGGGGCCGGTATTCAGTGTTCAATGTCCCCATTTTCAGCTTTCTGCTTTCTCACTTCTGCTTTCAGCTTTCTGCTTTCCGCTTTCAGCTTTTCGCGACGCCCAATTTTACCGTTGTAGTCCATGCCCCTTTTCCCTAGATTATCCGGCCGCGATGAAAATGTCACTCAGATACCGCGAGTCGATAGCCGACGCCCGGCGGCTGGTCGTAAAGATCGGCAGTCGCGTTCTGGTACAGAAAACGGGGCGCCCTGACCGCCGCCGTATCCGGGCGCTTATCGGCGAACTTGCCAGGCTCCATAAAGCCGGCAGGGAAGTTGTTACGGTCACTTCCGGGGCAATCGGCGCGGGCATGGAAGCGCTCGGAATGAAGGAGAGGCCCTCCGCCCTTCCGGACCTCCAGATGGCCGCGGCGGTGGGGCAATCCAGGCTCATGGCAAGATACGATGAACTGTTCTCCCGCGCCGGATGCCGGGCCGGACAGGTTCTGCTGACTCACGCGGACTTTCACCGGAAAATACGCCTCAACAACGCGCGGCGGACTATTGAAAACATGATCAGGAACCGCGTAATTCCGGTTATCAACGAAAACGACGTTGTGGCCGACGAGGAAATCAGGGCCGACCTGGCACTGGGAGACAACGATCTGCTGGCGGCGCTGGTGGTCAAAATGGTCCGTGCGGACCTCCTGATAATGCTCACCACGGTGGATGGCCTGCGCGAGCCCGGCAGGAACGGGCGGACCCGCCGCATCCGCTACCTGGAATCGGTAACCCGCCGCAGTTTTTCAATGGTATCGGAAGCAGGCCCCTCAATTTCCAGGGGGGGCATGGTCTCCAAACTGAAAGCCGCGCAGACGGCCGCGAAAGCCGGCTGTTCGGCCGTCATAGCAAACGGACGCCAGCCGGCGGTGCTCGGCCGCATTATGCGCGGAGAGGACGTCGGCACAATCATTCTGGCCTCGGCACTCTGATCCATTCAGCAAACACACACCCGGAGGTAACAATATGACCGATTTACACGAAGAAATTACGGCTATAGGAGACCGCGCGCTGGCCGCGTCGCGCAAACTGATTCTGCTCGGTTCCAACAAAAAGAAAGCTGTTCTCCAGGCCATGGCCGACGAGCTTGAAGCCGGGAAAGACAGGATCAGGTCCGCCAACTCAGAAGACATGGAAAACGGACGCAACGCGGGACTCTCCAGGGCCATGCTGGATCGCCTGCTTCTCAACGATGCGCGCATCGATTCGGTGGTCCACGGGGTCAGGGCCATCGCGGCTCTCAAGGACCCCATAGGCGCCAGGATAAGCCGCTGGATAAGACCAAACGGCCTGGAAATTATCAAGAAACGCGTGCCCATCGGCGTGATAGCCATAATATACGAATCGCGCCCCAATGTCACCGCGGATACTTCCGCGCTCTGCTTCAAAACCTCCAATGCCGTGATTCTCCGCGGCGGGAAAGAAGCCGCCAACACAAACCGCGCCATCGCCGATCTGATGCAGGAAGGCGGCAAAAAGAAGGGATTGCCCGATGACGCCATCCAGCTTATACGAACTACCGACCGCAATGCCGTGGGGGAACTCGTGCGTCTTGAAGGGAAAGTGGACCTGGTCATACCCCGCGGGGGCGAGGCGCTGATCAGGGCGGTAACCGAACAATCACGAATTCCGATCATAAAGCACTACAAGGGTGTATGTCACGTGTACGTGGATAAATCGGCCGATCCGGACATGGCGCTCAAGATACTTGAAAACGCGAAATGCCAGAGACCCGGCGTCTGTAACGCCGTGGAGACCCTTCTGGTCCACGAAGCTCTCGCCGAAGAGTTCCTGCCCCGCGTGGCCGAACGGCTCGGAGAACTGAAAGTCGAGCTCCGCGGCGACGAGGCCGCCCGGCGCGTAGTTCCGTCGATGAAGGAGGCGCAGGAGGATGACTGGTACGCCGAATACCTGGACATGATCCTCGCGGTAAAGACGGTGCCCGATGTGAAAGGCGCCGTAGCGCACATAAACAAGTACGGCTCGCGTCATTCCGACTCCATCGTTGCCTCCTCGGAAGACGCGCAGAAGGTCTTCGTGAAACAGGTGGATTCGGCCACAGTTTACATCAACGCTTCAACCCGGTTCACGGACGGCGGCGAGTTCGGAATGGGGGCGGAGATCGGCATAAGCACGGACAAGCTTCACGCGCGCGGGCCCATGGGGCTGGAAGAGCTCACCACGTACAAGTACATCATAAAGGGCAAGGGCCAGGTCAGGGAGTAGGCAGGCGGGTTCAGGCTGCCGCGTCACGCAGGCCGCGGCCTGGAGGCACTGTCGCGCCGCTTGTTCGCGGCAAAGCCGCGAACATCACGGCTTTCGCCAGAGGCGAAAGTGGATTATTCGCGTCTCGCGAATAATCCAGGTTAGAACTTGCAAAGAACAGCCCGCGTTGCAATAGTTGAGCCTTCAACTGCGCAGTAAAGCGGGAGCCGCCATGCATATTGTAGTGTGCGTCAAACAGGTGCCGGAGACCACGGACGTCAAGATAGATCCGGAAACCAGCACACTCATCCGCGAAGGCGTCGCCGCCATCGTAAACCCCTTTGACACCTACGCCATAGAAGAAGCACTGCGCCTGAAGGAAACAACCGGGGGGAGGGTCACCGCGCTGAGCATGGGTCCCCCGCAGGCGGAATCGGCCCTGCGCGAAGCCGTTTCAATGGGTGTGGACGAAGGTATTCTGCTCTGCGACCGGGCGTTTGCCGGCAGTGATACCTGGGCCACAAGTTACACCCTTGCCGCGGCTCTGAAAAAAATCGGCGATTACAAACTCATCCTCTGCGGCAAGCAGGCTTCCGACGGCGACACCGCGCAGGTCGGGCCGGGAATCGCCGCCCATCTGGATCTGCCCCAGATCACGTATGTCCGCAAGATAGAGGAAGTGAACGATGACAGTATCACAGCCGAACGCCTCCTCGAAAACGGATTTGAATCGGTCAAGCTTCCCCTTCCCTGTCTTATGACCGTAGTCAAGGAAATCAACGAACCGAGACTGCCTTCCCTGAAGGGAAAGATGAAAGCGAAAAAGGCCGACATCGCCACGTGGGGCGCCGGCGAACTGGATGTCGAAGAAAGTAAACTCGGTCTCTCCGGCTCTCCGACCAAGGTCGTGAAAATCTTTACCCCGCCCAAGCGCCAGAAGGGCGAAATGCTGACGGGAGAGCCTTCGGAAACCGCGCCGGAACTCGCCGCCAGATTGAAGGATATTGTCCTTGGATCGGGCTGAGATCATGAGCGAAGACAGAATAAAAATTATAGAGGAAAAGTGCTCGGGGTGCAGGCTCTGCGTCCAGTCCTGCCCCTTCGGCGCCATAAGCATGGTCGAAAAGAAAGCGCGTATTGACCTGGACAAGTGTACCCTCTGCGGCGCCTGTGTCGAGGTCTGCAGATTCGACGCGATTGTGCTGTCCAAAGAGGTGAAAAAGACCGGGGCAAAGCCCTCGGGCCACAGGGACGTATGGGTCGTAACAGAGCAGTCCGGGGGCAAGGTACAGTCGGTTACCTGCGAACTCCTCGGGGAGGGGGCCAAGCTCGCCGCCGACCTCGGCCAGGATCTGGCCGCCGTTCTTCTCGGTTCCGGCGTCCAGCCTGCCGCCGAGGATTTAATCGCCAGGGGAGCATCGAAGGTGTACCTGGTGGACAAACCCGAACTGGAATATTTCAAGGACGAGGTTTACGCCCGCGTGCTGACCGAACTCATTACCCGGCACAAGCCGGAGATAGTTCTCTGCGGAGCCACGACTATAGGAAGAAGCCTCGTCTCGCGCATAGCGGTCCCGCTGAACGCCGGACTCACCGCCGACTGTACCGCCCTGGCCATAGACCCCGAAAGTAAAGACCTTCTGCAGACCCGGCCGGCCTTCGGCGGAAATATCATGGCGACCATTATCTGTCCCGACAACCGGCCGCAGATGGCAACCGTCAGGCACAAGGTCATGCAGGAAGCCGGGCCCGATCCGGAACGCTCGGGTGAAATTATCGCCGAAGAAGTGGCCGCCGAACTGCTCAAGTCGAGAACGGAAAGGCTCAGATTCGTGCCCGAGGTGGAAAGCACGATGAACATCGCCGAAGCCGACATCATAGTTACCGGCGGCAGGGGGCTGGGACAGCCGGAGAACTTCGCCCTGGTAAAGGAACTGGCGGAAGTTCTGGGGGGAGGCGTAGGCGCCTCCAGGGCCACGGTTGACGCGGGATGGATTCCCTACTCTCACCAGGTCGGCCAGACGGGCAAAACCGTATGTCCCAGACTTTATATCGCCTGCGGCGTAAGCGGTCAGATCCAGCATCTGGCGGGCATGTCTTCTTCCGACACGATCGTCGCGATAAACAAGGACCCGGACGCGCCGATTTTCGATGCGGCAACTTACGGGATCGTAGGGGACGTCCTGAAGGTGCTCCCGAAACTGACGGAGGAATTCCGCAAAGTTCTGGGTAAGTAGTTGACAACCGAGGGAAAGAACCGGACAATGGGTCCGATTATCCTGAGATATCGGAGGAATAGAAATGCTTAAGGCACAGCGCGTTGTTTTCGGCCTGTTTGCGTGGGTAACGGTGATGGGTTTCTCCGGTGTGGATGTTTCACACGCGGCCGGCAGAGGCGGAGTATCGGCCCTGGTTATTCCCGCAAGGCACACCATTGTTCAATTTTCCTTCGATATTGCCGCCATACGCCCCGCGGTTCTTGTTTCCTACCAGATACACCCTGAAACCGGGGATCTTTTCATGCACGTCTGGGATGAAAGGGACCGGAACTGGGTGCATGTAACTTTTAACGAGTACGGCGCGGCCGATATGTTCGCGCGGCTTCCCGACGAAGTTATTATCCTGGGAAAGGATCCGGAAGTGTGCGAGCTGCTGGCTGAGGCGTCAAAGTGGTGCACCGACGTGGAGATTACCGGCAGGCTGGATCTCGCGTCCCTCGCCAACACCCTGGACGCGAGAATGAATTTCTCGGCGAAGGAATGGCGATGGCTGGCCGGCCGTTACGGCCTCGTGCTCAAAGACAGAAGCACGAGGCGAAGCAGGTACGGAAGCTCTTCAGAACCCCCGAGCCAGCCGGAAACCGGCCCCGAGCCGCCGCTCGAGAAAATAACTTTCACATCCAAAGAAAAGGGGCTGATCTCTCAGGGTGAATCGGAAACAGAGCCGGAACTGCCGATCGAGGAGGAGGACCCGGGGCAGGCTCCGCCCGAAGAAAAGGGCGGCGAAGAGTTCATCTTCGAGTTACCCGAAGACAAATAACGTCCCTGTTATCCGTGTAATCCGCGGTTGTTTTTCTCCTTTTCGCCTTGCATGGCCGGATACCCGGAGTTAGTTTCCCTTTCTTTCAACTTAACACACGGTACTGTCACAACTTCCATGAAAAACGGATGTAGGACGAGTTGGAACACTTAATCGCACACTTAACCGCTACCCTTTGTCGTATACGCTTAAACGACTCTGTTGCAACGGCTGGCCCGTGACGAGTAAGCAGGTCGGTTAAGGGTGTGCGTCCGCCGCGGCGGAAAGGGTGGCGGTTAAGAAAGCGTTTAAGTGTATTGGGCAAAGGGGGGAGAGAGTCGAAAAACGGCTAATGACCCGAAACAAGGACAGTTACACAGAAAAGTGTGCTGTCAGCTTTGACAGAACTTAACTCACGGAAAGGATACCCGTAATGTCGCGCGTCTACAACTTTTTCGCCGGTCCGGCTGTACTGCCGGAAGAAGTACTTGAAGAGGCCCGGGGCGAACTTTTCGACTTCCGAGACTCCGGCATGTCAATCATGGAGTCCAGCCACCGCGGGAAGGAATACTCGAGCGTACACGAGGAGGCAACAGCCAATGTCCGCGAACTCCTTTCCCTCAGCGACGACTACGCTGTTCTCTTTCTGCACGGAGGAGCCAGCACGCAGTTCCCCCTTGTTCCGATGAACCTTCTTGCCGAAGGACAGACGGCCGACTACACCGACTCCGGCGCCTGGGCGGCAAAGGCCATTAAAGAAGCAAAACTGCTCGGCAAAGTAAACATCGCCGCGGACACCTCTTCGGACACACCGGCCAGGGTTCCTTCGCCGGATGAGCTTAAGCTGACCCCCGGCGCGGCGTATGTTCACATCACATCCAACGAAACAATCTCCGGCGCTCAGTGGAAGGCATTTCCGAAAACCGACGCGCCCCTCGTTGCCGACATGTCCTCCGATATCCTTTCCCGGCCCTTTGACGCGGCGGATTTCGGCCTGATATACGCGGGCGCGCAGAAAAACCTCGGTCCTGCGGGAGTGGCCCTGGTAATAATACGGAAAGACCTCGCGGAGCGCGCTCCGGACAATCTCCCGACGATGTTCAGATACAAGACCCATATCGAAAAACAATCTCTTTTCAACACACCGCCTTGTTTTGCGATTTACATCTTAATGCTGGTTACACGATGGATCCGCAAACAGGGTCTTCAGAACCTCTACAGGCGCAATACCGAAAAGGCCCGGAAGCTGTATTCCGCGATTGACGGAAGCGGCTTCTACAGGGGATGCGCCGCCACGGAGTGCCGCTCGGACATGAACGTGACCTTCCGGCTTGCCGACGAGGAAGCGGAACCGCGTTTTGTGAAGGAAGCCGGAGAACAGGGCCTCAAGGGCCTCAAGGGACACAGGTCCGTGGGCGGACTGAGAGCTTCGATATACAACGCCTTCCCGCCTGAAGGCGTGGACGCCCTCATCGACTTCATGAAAGAGTTCGAAAAGAAGAACGGGTAAGAATTGTTCTTTATCCGTTATTCCGTCACTCGCGGCGGGTAACTCCAAGGGCGCAGAGGGGAAGAACCTGCTCCGCCTCCGTCCGGTTCAGCTCAAACACCGCAAAACCCTCCGCCCCGTGCCGCCGGGTAACGAGAACCTGCTCAATTAAAGCGGCCGCCCTTTTCCCTCCCGTCCACGTACTCAAACCTATGCCCGGCAGAAGACCGGCGTTACCCGCAAGCGCCTTCTGGCTCCGGACGTAAGACTCGAACTCCTCCGTGTCCGCCGTGTAGTCCATGGGACACACGAAATCAACGTATCCCTTCCTGCACCACAGCCTCCAGTCCTGGCCCACCCCGTTCCTGTCCTCTTCCCAGTTCCGGAAGACCGCGGCCGATATTTCCACTTCCGGCTTTATCGAGCGCGCTCGCCCGCTTAGTTCCGCCACGAGCCCGGTAATGTTTTCTCTCCTGAAATCAAGCCATAGAGATCTCAGCCGGGCGTCGGCGCGCACAGCGCGCGGCCAGTCTGAAACGCGCTGTCCGGTCTTCTTCTCAAACTTCCGCCGGCATGTTTGGCAGAAACACCCTTCCCTGCCCGGATACCGAATGTAGTCCATGTGTATGCCGTCCACGTCGTAATTCCTCACCACTTCCAGCATCGACTCTATTTCCAGCTTGCGGTTTTCCGGGTGCGAAGGGCAAAGCCACCGGTCAATGCCGGATCCGCTGAAAGCCTTCTGCGTCCGGCCTTCGCGTTTCATTCTTTCAGCAAAACCTTCCGGCGCTTTTCCTCCCATGTACCAGTTTACCTTCCAAACGTGGCACTCCAGTCCTTTCTTCCTGCAGGCAGTAACGAATGCCTTTACCTGGTCGCCCTTTGAAGCGATTTCGCGGGCACGGGGCAGGACTTCGCTTTCGTAATACGCCGTGCCGCCCCAGAGCATATTGGCAAGTATCATGTTGAAGCCGTTTTTCGCCGCCGTTGCCGCCGTTTCCTCCCAGCTCATGCCCCGAACACCGAAGGCGTCGTGGCACCACAGAGCGCGGCGTTCTCCCCCCAGCGGCTTCTGCGCCGCCGCGTAGGTCCGCACCATGCTCTTTCCCGCCTCAGAGGCTGCTTTGAAAGCCTGACGGTAATTCCCTTCCTCAAGGGCCCGGCCGGCGGCATTGTGAAGCGAAAGAGCTTCCGCAAACGTTTCGCCTGCTCCAGCGCCTGAAGAAGCCATGCCGCGCAGGGAACGGACGGCTTCGTTCCAGCCTTCATACGGGCCGAAGTTCCCGGCTTCCTCCAGGGCGTTTTCCGCCGCCTCTTTCCATGCAGACGGCAGAAAATGTCCCGCCATTGCCAGAAGCATGCGGGATTTAATCTCCGGGGCGTCGGATACCAGTACGTGTGTCACCAGTATGCAGTTGCCGGAAACGATGACGGCCGGTTCCCGCGTGTTCCTGCCGTTGATGTCGAACCAGTACGCCGCCGCTTCCGCTGAATTTCCCGCCGGTCTCGCCGTGTATATGTTCCACGAATCCTGCGGTACACGTTCCGGCAGACCGGCTATAGGCCCGGAACCGGTTGCCCGCATGGACGCGAACTGCCCGTTGTAAGACTCCCGCAGGAATTTCCCGTTCTTTATCCCGGTAACGGATTCAAGACCCGGAGGCAGAAGGTAGAAACATATTATCCTCCCGCCGGAACCGAGAAATCTTTTCAGCGTTTCAACGGCGGCCGGCGGCATGTTCGGGTTGTGCGGAAGGATTACGAGCCTCTTGCCCCGAAGTGTTGACTCGCTCAGGTCGGTGTCCGCGATGGTTCCATATTCAATGCCCAGGTCCCGCAGGCGCGCCGTCACGTTGCGGCTGTATGTAACCACCGAGTTCACTTCTTCCGGGCTTCTTTCGGCCGCGGAATCCGCACGGATCACGGCTAGAGGTGATGAGCCGCCCAGAAGGCCCGGGTTCGCCATGTAGAATTCCGTGTTATGGGTGCCGCCGCGCCACGCCGAAATTCTTATTTTTTCTATTTTTCCCCATCCGGCCGGTGAACCTTCAATTTCGGTTTCGCTTTTGTCGATTTCCACCGTCTCCCATTCCAGTCCCGAATGTCCGCTGAACGACCGGGCATACCAGCCCGCCCCGCTCTTCAGGTAAAAGGTGAAATGCGATACGGGCGAAGGATCCGGGCACAGGAACCTGAACCAAAGACCCCTGCAGGAACTCAGGTCCAGGTCGACCTCCAGGTCCCATGACGCCCGGGGGATATCGGTTCCGGCGAAAGGACAGGTCATTTTCAGGGCGCGGCCCGCCCCGGCCTTTACAACCGAAACCGGCGGCGATCCTTTCATCGGAACCCAGGCCCGGCTGATGTCTTCGGGATTCGCTCCCGAAATGTCCTGCGCCAACCTGTATCCCGGCCCGGCAGGCAGAGGCGGCAGGTTTCTTTCCGCCGAATCCCTTCCACCCGCGCAGGATACCGCCGCCGCCTGAAGCGCCAATATCAGGAATGTTCTCACATCCGATATGATACCGGTTTACAACAAAGTGGCAAGATCGGGATAAGAGATGGAAGCAACCACGGATCACGGACCTTCGCCGATCGGGGGATCGGCTCCTGCAGAAGGCCTGCGGGTGAGACCAGCCGCTGCTGCAACGTCGGAAGGTGTAGTAACGCGTGTCCTCACGCGTACATGCAGGAGGCGAACCGCTGTTCGCCGAAGGTCGGGTCAGAGGACGGATGACGGACGACAGACGACGGCGGGCAGAGGACGGAGGGAGAGATTAAGATTGGGATTAAGATTAGGATTAAGATAGGGGGAGATAAAGATTAGGATTAAGATTACGATTACGATGGGAGGGAAGGAACACCTAGTCCCTGCACTTAGTCCTCCCAACTGGTCCCTGCACCACATCTCTCCTGCTCCGCTCCATTTGCATCGCGCCCGGCGGCGCAGAGGAGCTTCCAATCGCCGCCAGCGATGCGGGCTGGTGCGTGACGCATTTCGCTTCCGGAGGATTCGCAAATCGGATCGCAAGCTTGCCGCTTCTGCAAGGCCCCGCGGGCTGAGCTGTATTCGTATACGCTCAGCCCGCGGAAACGAAGCAGAAGCGGTGAGATCGCGGTTCGATTTGCGAACGAAATGCGTGGCGCGGGGAGAAGGGCACACACAAAACCCAGAGAACCCGAACCCCTCCCACGGTCCGGGGCAGGACCTCAAACCCACACAGCCTTCCCCATCCTCCTCACCGCTTCTTAACCAGGAAGATCAGTATCTCTCTCCCCTCCTGCTCCCCCGCCGCCGGCAACCCGCCCAGCACCAGCGGCTTCCCCCGCTTCAACGTCACGTTCGTCTTCAACAGCCGTTTCCTACCCCGAAACACCTCGATCCGCATATCCCCCGCCTCACCCCTGCACCGGACTGCGTAATCTCCCAACGCCAGGGTCTTGTCCGCGGGCAATGCCGCCGAAGAAGAATCCCTGAGCAAATAGTGCTTCAGGACTATCGTCCTCTTGAGAAGATCGACAACGTCTTCCAGTCCCTTGTCCGACCCTCCCGGCCTGTCCGACGCATACACAAGCCGCACGGAAAGCATCTCCCCCGCCGCCGCGCCGCACACCGAACACAAAACGAATAAAGCCGTCAGAATGCCGCACGCTTTTCTCATGCTTCCTCTCTCATTTTCATATCCGCCACCCACACTACCGTCCCCTCCCCCGGCTCGTCTCTTGTAATAACAATCCCGCTGTGCTGGGCGGTAACCTCAATGGAGTTTACCACGCTGACGCCGGTGTCTTCTCGCATTACTCCCGGCAGAATTACCGCCGCTGACACCGCCACTATAGCAAAAACCGTTGCCGCCGCCCACCTTAATACGGGAAAATGTTCCCTCTCCACAGCCGTTTCCCTGTTTCTTAGCGAGGCCCTGGCCCGGAAATCCTCCCAGAACACTTCCGGGGACTTCGGAGACGCTTCGGTTTTCATGTCCTTCAGCCCCTGCCGTATTTCCTTCCACAACCTCTTCATTACTACAGTTCCCCTTCTACAAGCGATTTCAGGCGCCGTTTCGCGTAAAACAGCCTCGACATCACCGTCCCCGCCGAAACGCCGGTAAGCGCCGCTATATCTCCGTAGCTCAAGTCTTCACTGTATCTCAACTCCAGCACCGTTCTCTGTTCCTCCGGCAATCGCCCCAGCGCTTTTTTGACATAATGCGCTGTATCTTTCCCCTCCGCCTGCCTGTCCGGCCCCGGCGCGCTTTCGTCGGGCCTTCGCGCGAGCCCGTCCGCGTCCGTACCCGTCGTTTCCGGCCCTCCTCCCGAACGCCGCGACCTCAGAAAATCAACACAGCAGTTATGCAGAATGCGGTAGAGCCAGGTCCTGAGAGCCGAACCGCCGCGAAACTTTTCCAGCGACTGCCACGCCTTGAGAAAAGCCTCCATTACCATGTCCTCGGCGTCATTGGGCCCCACCAGCCGGCAGGCCGCCGAAAACGAGAACGGGCGAAGCGGCTCCAACAGGGCCGTAAAAGCGTCCATATCGCCGTCTTTTGCCCGCCGGAGAAGGCTCCTGGTATCTTCTGTCATAATCTATGACGGACAATACCCGGCATTTATTCATTTATCCATGCAATTTTCCGCCGTGCCCCCGGTCAAATAAACACAGCAATTCCGTGCCCCGTGCGCCTGGAGACGCAACGGCGAGAATGAGTGCAAGGACACACGGGTCACGGAATTACGCGTTTTTCCCCGGATGGTTTGAGGATTACATATGTGCGGAACTGCTATTCAAGAATCAGTATCGTGCCCGCCGGAGGCGGAGTTATCTCCAGGTAGTCGTAGCCGCCTTCGGTAACAATCACGCCCGTCCACTTGTCTATCGCCGGTACTCCGGTCATTCCGCCCGACGCGCATCTCGCCACCCGAAACGTGTGTTTCGAAGTAGCTCCGTATGTCTCAAACGGAAGAGGCGCAAGCTCACAGCCGCTCTCAAACGTCAGGTTGCCCGTTACGCGGAGCAGGTCGCAGTCGCTCTCCGACGCCACTTCTATTTCCAGCGTCGAGCCGGACTTGAAAACCGTTTCCTCGCAGGTTATGTCCAGCCCCCCTGTGGCGCTGTTTGTTCCCGGATTAACCGTGCCGTAAACGAGGCAGTTCGTGTCGGTCAAGTCCACCAGCCCCTCCCCGGAAAGCTTTTGCCCGCTTTGAATATGAAGCCGGTTCTGCGGAACGTCCTTGCTGTAGTTTACGGTAAGTTTGCCGCCTTCTTTCAACTCAATGTCGCCGTCAAGCGCGCCGGAGGTATACGCCCGCAGGGTCGCGTTGGCCTCCACCTCAACCGGCAGTCCGTCCAGACAGTCGGCGCGGTTCAGCTCCAGAGCCGCCCAGCCGTTGACTATGAACCTGCTGATCCCGCCGGCAAAATCCGGAGCGGTGGTGTCCAGGCGCACCCTGCGAATGATCCGCGCCGGGCACGTCTCCCCCGCCGCCGTAAACGTCGGGCTATCGCTTCCACTGCCTATGACCAGCGGGAAGCGGTTACCACTGTAGTCCTTGATCGTCGAGGCCTGCAGAATAATCTCATCGGTGCCCGCCGCGATCGTTACGGTTCCTAACTGCAGAACATAGGTGTCGCCCCAACTGCTGTGATAAATCGGGGTCTGCGAAAAACCCTTCCACGGCGTACCAGCGCCGATAGTGATAGCAAACCCCGAGTCATTAAAGGTTCGCTCCAGCCCGAATACGAGGTCCGCATTGGTTCCCAGGTTGGCAATGCTGTTTGTGCTTATCGTGTCGTGGGCGACAATGGAGTCATTGGTCAGTATCACCTCCGGACCCGCCGGCGAAGCGCTGAAACTGTCCACCCGCGTGACCTCTCCCAACTGTGTGCTGTCCCCGACGATGGCGCAGTTGCCCTCAATTATGAATCGGTCCGGTGTGGTGATACCCGTTCCACTCCCGTCAAGGTCCACGGCCGCGCCCGCGCCCCTGTTGCCCACTTCCGCGGTGACTCCCTCGGCAACTCCCCCGACCGGCACCTGCGCGCCCCACACGTAGTGAATACGGGCCGAATCCTCTACCGCGGCCGCTCCCGTGCCCATCGCGCCCACAGCCGACGCGTACATCTTGGTGTTGCGCCGCTGAATGGCCTGAATGGAGAAGCCGCCGCTGAAATTGGTCTGGGGCTGGGAAATGTTAAACGTGGCACCATAGGATGTATTACGGAATGTGAACAATCCACTGCCCTGCAGTTGATCGGCGTCGTTAAAGGTCACCGAGGGCCCGGCTTTGTCCTCGGCCGTAAAGCCGCCCGCCCCGATGGTCACTGTCCGGCCCGACGCGGGGTTCCAGTCGTCGTTGCAGGTGGTACCGTCCAGCGTCACGTCGTTTCCCGCGTCCCCGAAAACGCCGTCGTTGTTGTCTCCCATCTCAAGCGTGCCGCCGGCCACGGATACCGTACCCGTAAAATCGTTATTGACGTTGTTGAAGGTATAAGTGCCCCCGCCCGTAAAGGCGAGGTTGACTCCGGAACCGCGCACATATGCCGCCAGCGTCCCGCCTCCCGAGTAGGTCACCGAAGCGGAGTTTATCCAGGCGGTATCGTCCGCCCCGTCCGGGTAGCCCGAATCAAGGTCCCAGTTCAACTGGTCCTTCCACGACGACCCGTCCCCTCCCCCGTCCCATGTATAGTCAACGGCAAGCGCCGGCGCGGCTATCATTACGAACACCGCAGTCCATGCAAAAATCTTTCCCGGGAAAATGCTCATACCGATCTCTTTTCTTATCACCCCTACAGTAGCCGGTTTATCGGAACTTGAAAAGACTTCCCGCCGCGGGCGGAGTTATCTCCAGATAATCGTAACCGCCTTCGGTGACGATTTCAGCTTCCCACGCGTCCAGTGCAGGTACGCCGGTCATTCCGCCCGCCGCGCATCTCGCCACGCGAAACGTGTGTTTCGCGCTGGGCTGGTACCCGTTTATGGAAGAAGGAATAAGCTCACAGCCGCTCTCAAACGTCAGGTTGCCCGTTACGCGGAGCAGGTCGCAGTCGCTCTCCGACGCCACTTCTATTTCCAGCGTCGAGCCGGACTTGAAAACCGTTTCCTCGCAGGTTATGTCCAGCCCCCCTGTGGCGCTGTTTGTTCCCGGATTAACCGTGCCGTAAACGAGGCAGTTCGTG
>JAWODU010000044.1:0-15652 GCA_046483125.1 Kiritimatiellia bacterium | reverse complement strand
ATTCCGACGGCAATGTCTTGTGGGCAGGAGGGGTCGATCCAATTGTTCTTGGACCGGGTCGACTTGAAGCCGCACATACCCCGGACGAGAGCAGGACGAAGTCTAGAGTAAGGCCAATATACGTTTCCGTGGGGCACAAAATCGATTTGGCATCGGCTCAATGGTGCCCAGACCGCTCTTTCCACCGAGATGGCTATCCAGTCGTTCAGTTCCAGCCGGTCGACGCACCGCCCGCGGCCAGACTGGGGCAGCGAGACGATCTGACGACGCCAGTTTTTGTGGTTTTCAATATCTTTACTTTAACCAATACTGGCGGGCATTTCGAGTTTTTACTCATCCTTTCCGCAATTAAATCACGCTTGTATAGGGACTAGTTTTTGCGAGGAATCCAGGCCTCGACGAAGAGCTTCGGCATAGATACGCTGACCAAAGAAGGCACTCGATTCAATGGCGCCGACGTAGGTTGTGGAGTTATCATCTCGTACCGGATAGCCTTCTTCGTTGGTGGTGGTCTGCGTGAATATGCAGCCAAGTTTAACTTCCCGTCCTTTGGCCTTGCCGTCAGCCCCCTTTCCTATACGCCCGAGCAGTTCTTCCTTGCGCATAGGAATCCCGGTGCCATCGAAGCTGACGTAGAGGACGGGAATTGGGGATGCCTTGGCTGGAGAAGTTTTTAGAAGATATTCGTCTTGCCGGCTCTGCCATGTGTCAATCTGTTGGCCAACTTTTTCGGCGATACGTTCGATGTCACGACGGTTGATATTCAAGCCAGTATATACGTTAAGATCTTCTTCGGCTTCAACGAATGATGTCCGGCTACCGGCCCGTGCCATCCACCGGCGTACACCAGGCGAGAAGCCGGTATGCTCTACATCCAGAAGGCGATCAGCTGGGAATACGGTTTTGCCGCAAGCAGGGCAACGGAACAGGGAGCGGTCCAGCGAAAGAGGGCCGAGCGTACAGATGAGTTTCTTTGTCCTGATGCCTCGGCTGTGCATAGTCTGTCCACATGAACAGCGCACCGGCACGTCATGGCGGCCTGTACACAAGGGGCGGAGGAGTTTTTCCAGCACTCGGGCGCCAGCGGCAAGAACCGCTTCACGCAGGACATTCTCCCAAGCCTCAAGATCGGGTGCAGATGAAGCGGAAATCCGGTTTACCCACTGATCGACTTCCCGATCCTTCTCGACTTGGTATGTGGCGTTTTTTTTTGTGCGTCACCCTGCACGGTGAGTTCACTGAGTTCTTCGCCGATTCTGAGCAGTTCCGCTACAACCTCCTTAAAGCGCCGACCGTCCTGTATCTGCTCTCGATAGAGGGCTACTTCATCATCGCTGTGCAGGCGGCGCGAAACTGTGCGTCCCTTCTCCTTGAAGGTGTATATCGGATAGGGTCCACGCTCATAATCGCGACCATCTGCCGCCTTAGCCGGTACGCGCTGTTCCACCACGCTCCCCCTACGGAAACATTCCAGATGCGAGAGTTCCTCCAGCAATTCTTCTCTACGATTCTGTAATTGGGCCATTGTTTTCATACAGTCCTCCTTTTGTATGTAGTATATCATACTACACAACAAGGGTAAAAAAAAGAGGAAATTGCCGAAAACCCCTTTTCATTTCGTACGCCCAGAGCGAAATTTACGGTTGCATTTTTCGGCAGGATTGTGCTTAATCGCCGAACTGCGGCGAGGCCGCACTTTTTTGTTTTCACCGGCGGCGAACGCGCCGATTTGACGAAGGGATAATGATGAAAAACGGATATGAAGAACTGCTTAAGAGTAAAATGAGCGAAGAGAGCTACCGTAAGCTTACGGCCCTGGAAAACAATAAGCTTAACGACTTTGTAGGGGAATGGGTCGCTTTGTGCGAGCCGGATTCGGTTTACATGTGCGACGACAGCAACGCGGACGCCGAATACGTGCGCCGGAAGTGTCTTGAGAAAGGCGAAGAAATGCCGCTCGCCAAAAAAGGGCAGACAGCACACTACGACGGTTACGGGGACCAGGCGCGCGACAAGGCAAATACAAAGTTCATGGTATCAAAAGAACACATGGCCCGGATGGGCGATCTGAACTGCATTGAATACGACGCAGGACTGGCAGAAGTCAGGGGCATAATGAAAGGCATAATGCGGGGCAAGGAAGCGGTTGTGAAACTCTTCTGCGAATGCCCCACAATGAGTCCCTTTTCCATCGGGTGCGCCCAGATCACGGATTCGTACTATGTTTCTCATTCCGAGGACATCCTGTACCGTCGCGGTTACGAGCAGTTCCAGCGCATGAAAGGCGGGGGAAAGGACGGGTTTTTCCGCTTCTGTCACAGCGCCGGAGAACTTGACGAGCGCGGGTGCAGTGTGAACCTCGACAAGCGCCGCATTTACCAGGACCTGGAAACCCTGAGCGTTTATTCCATGAACGACCAGTATGCAGGCAACTCGGTCGGTCTCAAAAAGCACGCCATGCGCCTGGCCATCAGAAAATCGGGTAATGAAGGCTGGCTGTGCGAGCACATGTTCATAATGGGATGCCAGAACAGGGAAAAGAACCGCACGAGTTATTTCTGCGGCGCTTTCCCGTCCGCGTGCGGAAAGACGGCAACCGCGATGATTTCGGGCGAAACAATTGTAGGTGACGATATTGCGTATTTCAGGAATATTGACGGCGAATTCCGCGCGGCAAATGTCGAACGCGGCATCTTCGGCATAATAAAGGACGTTAACCGGAAAGACGATCCTGTGATTTTCGAGACTCTGATGAAGCCCCAGGAAACGATTTTTTCCAATGTACTGACCGGACCGGACAAGGAGCCGTACTGGCAGGGAATGAAAATACCGACGCCCTCAGAAGGCATGAATCATTCGGGGGAAGGCTGGTTTGAAGGCAAAAAGGACTCAGCCGGACGCGAAATAGACATAGCGCACAGCAATGCCAGGTATACGATTCGGATGGAATATCTCGACAACCTTGACCCGGCCTGGAACGACAAAGAGGGCGTGAAGGTAGGAGGCGTGATTTACGGCGGACGCGACAGCGATACAAGCGTACCGGTCGAAGAGTCGTTTAACTGGCGTGACGGAATAATCATGAAGGCATTGACCCTGGAATCCGAAACGACCTCGGCCACCCTTGGCAAGGAGGGGGTCCGGGTGCCCCAGCCAATGGCAAACCTGGATTTCGTAAGCTATCCGCTCGGGGAATACGTGATGAACAATATCAATTTTGTCGAGGGCATGAAGGAAGCCCCGTCTGTTTTTGCGGTCAACTATTTCCTCCTGGACGAAAACGGCGACTTCTGCACAAGCATGCTGGCCAAGAAGGTATGGCTTCACTGGGCCGAACTCAGAATACACGGCGAGGCCGGCACGCTTGAAACTCCGACAGGGCTGATTCCGTGCTGCGAGGACCTGCAGCGGCTTTTCAGTGTTTTACTGGGCGAGGAATACAGTGCAGAAGACTATCGCTATCAGTTTTCGTTCAGATGCGACGCCTGGCTCGCAAAGCTCACCCGCGCGCGCGATTACGCGAAGGCTCATTGTCCCGATTGTCCGCCCGTTGTTTTCGACACCTGGGAACAGGCGGCACAACGTATTGCTTCGGCCAGAGAAAAATACGGAGCGGTAATTCTGCCCGGAGATTATGTCGGGTAGAGCAGAAAGCCGGGCCGGGGAGGCGCGTTGAAATGTCGCGGACACGCCGGCGGGCAGTACTTGTCGGCATTAACATTTTTGTGTTTGTGCTCCTCATAGCCGCCGCGGAGTCCATCTGTTCTCTGTTTGCGGCCCGTCCGTGGGACCACGTTGTTCCATCCTGGAGACTGAACCACAGATGGAAACCGAACAGCAGTTCCGTGCATAGTGAATGGGCGGCCGGCAATCCGGAATTTCCGGAACCTTACGTTCACGTGTATAACGCGCAGGGGTGGCTTGAGAAATACGACGTCCGGAAAAAGAAGCCCGCGGGCACCTTCCGTATCTTCTACGTGGGCGATTCTTTCACCGAAGGGACCGTTCCGATGGATGCTTCCGTACCTTCGCTGATAGAAAAGCGTCTGGAATCGGAGTACGCGGGAGACGATGTCGAATTCGAGGTAATCAACACCGGAACCATGAGCTACTCTCCGGCAATATATTACGTACTGGTACGTTACGTTCTGGCGGAGTACTCACCGGATCTCATCGTGGTGAACGTGGACATGACGGATGTCTTTGACGATTGGAAATACAGCAGTACGCTTGTCTTCGACGATAGAGGCGATCCGGTTGCCGTCCCGCCCCGTGATCCATACGAGGCGTCATTTATCGACACTGAAGAAGGTGCGGTGAAAAACGACTTACTGAACAAGATGAGGCTTTTTTTGTACTATCATTCGTACGTCTACAACTTTCTGCTTAACAGCACGGGCAAGGACCGTGCAGAGCAGGAGCGTTCCGGAATGAGTTCGCGATGGGGCTGGTGCCTGCGTGAGTGGAGCGAAGCGACCACGGCAAACGTAGAGATGACGAAGGATTTTCTGAGACGGTTGGCGTCGTTCTGCCGGGGCAGGGGAATTAAACTTATGTATACTGCCGTTCCGCATTACCGCCAGTTCGCGGGCAGACCCGACGGGACCGGGGACCCGCTATGGTCCGCGAAACCGCATGAAGTAATTGCGAAACTGGCGGCGGAAGAAGATGTGCCGTATTTGAATTCCTGGGAAGCGTTGAAGCCGGAGATCGAGGGAACCCCCCGAAATCGGTATTATTACAGCGGCGATATGCACTTCAATCCCCGCGGATACCGGATATGGGCTGAAGTACAGTGGAATTTTCTTACTAACCGGGCCAATGGTCTTCTTCCTTGAACCGGACATAATAGACTTTGCGGGACACGCGGCAGGAGCGGCGGGTGAGGGCAATACTATGAAGCATGTTTTACTCAGGGGCACCGCTGAAGTGCGGCGGAGTATTCTGCCCCGGGCGGCAATGCTGTGTCTCGTAGCGGCAGGACTGGCATTGGCCGCCGTGAAGGCGGCCAATGCTCCGATTACCACGGATGAGGCCTGGAGCTGGAACGAGTGGATTTCCGCCGGAGCCGGTCGTGTCTGGAGCGATTACAGCGCGGCAAACAATCACATCTTTCACAATCTTCTTGTCCGGGTCGCGTGCATTCTGTTGGGGAGCGGTGAGTTGTCTTTAAGGCTGGTTTCACTGGGCGGCTGGATGCTGTTTCTCCTTTCTTCGTTTGTTCTGATCAACAGGTCCATACAAAGCCCGGTTGTGCGCGTCTGCTGCATGGCGGCCCTGGCATTGCACCCTTACCTTGTAGACTTCGCGGCCCTGGCAAGGGGATACTCGCTCATGCTCGGGTTCCTTGCGGCAGGGGCCTGCCTCCTGGATTCCGGTGTGAAGTCCGTCGGAACTCAGAGAGCCGGCTCCGGACGGCCGGAGCCGGGAGTCTTCTTCGCCGGGGCATCCGTATTGTTTGGTCTGGCCATGGGAACGGTGCCCATTGGTATCTACGGCGCGGGGGCGCTTGTCATAACATGGACCTGCATTCATTACAGGGCATTGTCCGCGTTCGGCGTTTTCAAAAGCGCGGCTTTGATCCTTTTGCCGGCGGGAATCGTCACAGCCGCTGTTTATTATCACGCTTTCGGCCAGTTAAGCGCTGATACGTTTTACTATGGCGCCGATTCCCTGCCGCAAAGCCTCCGTTCACTGTACGAAACGCTTATTTACGTCCCGCAGGCCGCTGTCGACCGTCTGGGCAACCCGCTTCCAGTCAACACATCCGGCTTCCATTCCTGGAAACAATTACTTATCCCGCCGAAATTGTACACCGTGCTCTATTCGCCTGTTTCAATAGCGGTATTCTCGCTTCTTGCGGCGGCCGGTCTTGTTGCCGGTCTTTTCCGCCCGAAGGACAACGGCCGCATCGACGTGCGTCCCGCTGCCGCGGCCGCAATTATTACGGTGGATTTTCTTCTCCTCGGGAGTGTGGCTGCAGGTACAAGACTGCCTCTCGGCCGGACGTGGCTGGTTGCCGTTCCGTTTCTCGTAATCGGTGTCTTCTGCGGCGCGGACTACCTGCTCCGGCGGTCCGGAAAAAAATTCAGACCCGCCGCTGTAATTCTTCTGTCCGCGGTGTTCGGTGTACTGATGGTCAATTGGATATCCACGTTCGATATGAAAACTTACCGCGAGTGGCCGGACAATTCCGTGGTACCCTCGGTTATCAGGCATATAGAAAAAACGAATCCCTCGATGAACGTAACGGCCGGATATCCGTGGTACCAGAACGCGTGTTTTGTTTACTACACGGATAGGGCTTCACAGACCCGCCTGCGCCCCGCGCCGGGCCACCGGGCCGAGAACCCGTGTTGGGATTACATCCTGTTTAACGCATGGAACATGGAACCGGCGCTTTACGCCGGCTACCGGACTGACCTTGAATTCCCCGCGTACAACATGAAACTGCTGAAAATCCAAACAAGTGAAGGTTTACTTGAAAACCGAACGGCAAAACGATGAACAGAAAGAGCAGATACCGTTCTGAAATGTTCTGGCACCCCCAACGGGAGTCGAACCCGTGTTACCGGGATGAGAACCCGGCGTCCTAGGCCACTAGACGATGGGGGCCCATTGAAAAGAACGCGAGGAATCTAGGAACTCGAAACGCCGAAGTCAAGGGCCGAAGAAGCCGTTGGACAAGCCGGATTCCAGTAAGGACGGCCCATCGCCGGAGGCCGAATACGTTTTGAAAAGTTCTTTTTTTACTTCACGATCGTGAAGTAAAAAAAGAACAAGGAAATAGTCCAAAAGTGAAAGAGCCGGCCAGGAGGCGCTATTTCTTGAACTTTTCACGACATGGTTTAAGGTTCAGCCGCAGATGAAAGTTTATCGTTTTAAAAACGCGCCATCGGCATGGTTTGCCGTCTTTGTCATTATTACCGCCGGAGTCATGGCCTACGCGAATTCCTTCTCGGGGGTATTTCTATACGACGACCTGGACTCCATTCTGCATAACCCGGCTGTCAGGAGTTTCCCGGAGTGTGTCAGGGGTTCTTCTCGACCTCTCGTACACCTTAGCTTCTGGCTGAACTACACGCTTGGAGGATACGATCTCCGGCATTATCACCTGTTTAACGTGGTCGTTCACATCGCGAACGCCCTGTTTTTCTTCGGCATTGTGCTAAGGACCGCCGCGAACCTTCAGGCTGAGTCTAAACGGGGTGCGTACGGTACCACAGGCGTCCTGGTTGCCCTGGGTGCTTCACTGCTGTGGATGGTTCATCCGCTTCAGACCGAGAGCGTTACGTATATTGTCCAGAGATCGGAATCCATGGCCGGCATGTTCGTACTGCTTGCTCTCTACGGTTTCATTCGCTCCCGCGGATCGGCAAACAGCCGCGTCTGGCTGATACTGTCGGCGTCTGCTTCGGCGGCGGGCATGACGGCCAAGGCGGTTGCCGTTATAACCCCGTTGGTCATTCTTCTCTACGACAGGGCGTTCTTAACCGGTTCATTGAGGAGGTCGCTCCGGGAAAGAACGGCTTTCTACGCCGCGCTGGCGGCGGGGTGGGGCATACTTCTTGTCCTGGCGGGTATTGAAACGGAGTCTTCGCTGAGCGCTGGTTACGGAGCGAATATCATATCGCCTGCGGGTTATCTTTTTGTGCAGGGCGGCGTAATACTTCATTACCTGCGTATGGTGATTTGGCCCGATCCCTTGTGCCTGAACTATTCCTGGAGTGAACCTGGCAGTGTTCTTTCAGGAGCGGTGCCGTGGGCTGTGGTCGCGGCCCTGCTTGTTCTTTCAATATACCTTTTCCGCCGTTTTCCGGCTGTGGGTTTTCCGGCCTTGTGGTTTTTCGTGACCGTCGCACCGGCTTCCAGTGTGTTTCCGCTGGCCGACTACGCCGCGGAGCACAGGATGTATCTTCCGCTCGCCGGGCCGGCGGTGCTGGCTTCCGCGGGGATTTTCGCCGGGTGGAGAAAGACCGTCCGCAGTGCCCGTGCCGCCGTCCGTGTGATTCCGCCGGCTGTCCTCCTGGTTCTCTTTGCGGGCGTGCTGGCAAT
Source organism: Kiritimatiellia bacterium (assembly GCA_046483125.1). Classification (GTDB taxonomy): domain Bacteria; phylum Verrucomicrobiota; class Kiritimatiellia; order UBA8416; family JAWODU01; genus JAWODU01. Next base: position 7,597 of record JAWODU010000044.1, on the reverse strand, counting down.
CGGAACGCGCGCTCGGAACCGGGATTATCATTCGGCCGAAGCCATGTGGCGTTCGGTAATCGACTGCCGACCCGAAAGCCACGGAGGACGTGTTAACCTCTGCCGGGAACTCATTGAATCCGGCCGTTATGAAGAAGCGGAGAAACATGCCGGGTATATAACAGAAAGACTTGCGCGCTTCGGCAGAATGAAAGCAGGCGAGGCGGAACGAAGACTTGAGGGGTCGAGAGGGTTTGAATTCGGCAAAAGACTTTCCCACTACGTAAAGGCTCATACCGATCTTGGCATTATCCACACTCGTAAGGGCAATTACGCGCGGGCAGAGTCGCACCTTGCCGAAGCGTTGAGACTTATGCCGGGGGCAGCGGATACACACTGGAACATGGCGAGGCTGAAAGCCGCCCAGAAGGACACGAAACGGTGTCTCCAGGAAGTGAATACAGTCCTCGAACTTGAACCCGCTCATCCGTACGCGAATATTTCCCGAGGTTTGATTCTTAAAGGGGCGGGACATCGCGCGGAAGCCGCGCGTTGTTTTGAAAGAGCTCTTCAATACAATCCCTCTCTGGAACGGGCGGCTTACGAGCTCGCCTGGGTGAGAGCCACTGCTTTCGAAGAACGTCTCCGAGACGGTCAGGCGGCGCTGAAACTGGCGGTGGGGCTTAACAGGAAACATGCCGGGACGGATCCGAAAGTGCTGAACCTGCTGGCGGCGGCGTACGCGGAGACGGGCGACTTCGCTGAGGCGGTGCGCGCGGGCCGAAGGGCGTTGCTGCTGGTTCCCGCCGAAAGCGGCCTCGCGGACGATCTCAGGAAGCGCCTGGAGGCTTACAGAAGATGCAGTATTCCGGCCTTTGAAGGGGCCCCGGTCACAGGGCCTCAACACTGACATCTCCGGACCAGAAAGCCGTTACTTCGCCGGACTTTTTCGCGAGCAGTAGCCGTCCCAGGTCGTCTATGCCGTGGTACCGGCCCTCGGCGGATGCAGCGCCGGGCCCGCTTACGCGAATGTATTTGGCCCTGAGTGAATCATTTATTTCCCAGAAAGCCTTGAGCGCGGAAAAACCGCGGGAAATCGTCTTATCCATTGTCTGCGCGAGAAAACCCCGGAGCAGATTATAGACACGGTCAACATCAAAGACGGAACCTTTTTCCAGAAGCATGGAAGTCGCAGTACAGCGTTGCTCGATTCCTTTCAGGGCGCGGCGGGTAAGGTTTACGTTGATTCCGGCGCCAACAGCGAGAATTCCGGTACCGCCCTGACCTTCGGCAAGAATGCCTGCAGTCTTGCGGCCGGAGATCGTGACGTCGTTCGGCCATTTCAGGGCCGGGCGTAATCCGTATTCCTTCATGGTCATCGCGACTGCAACGGCGGCGGCCTGTCCGCAGGCGGAACGCGATCTTTCGGAAATCCTTGATTCCTCAAGCACGGCTGTGACGGTAAGACAGTTTTCAGCGGGTGTTATCCACTCGCGCTGGAAGCGCCCCCTGCCTGCTGTCTGTCTGAGTGCCCGGACGACGTCGCCGTGCCGGCAGGAAGGCGCGTTGCTCAGCACCCAGTCGTTTGTGGAGGGAAGGGAATCGAACAGGAGAAGACGGCCGTTCCATAGGCCTTGACAGGGAATGATTCTGCAGTGTGAGGGGTTCACCGATGTTCCGGCTTGAGCAGTTTCAGGACTTCGGTCTGATTGTTCTTTTCGGCTATATCGGCCGGTGTCCCGATTCCGGGCGGTGCTATGGAAGGGTCGGCGCCGTTGTCGATAAGAAAACGGACAGTTTCGGTATTTCCGTACTGCGCCGCGCGGTGAAGCGGGGTAACGCCGCTTTGACTCAGAATGTTCACGTCGGCTCCCTCTTTGAGCAGTTCCCCTGCAAGTTCCAGTTTGCCCTTAACGCAGGCGGAAAAGAAAGCCCCGTTTTTGCCGAACAGCCAGTTTCTGTTTTTTCTCATTGTTTTCATGACACTGTGGCCGGCCTTATAAAGACAAAATAGGCCAGGAGTATTGCGGCAAGCGCGTACATCAGCCAGCTTGTTTCCCGCTATTACTCCGGCTATTAAACAGTAGCAGGTGCGGCAATACCATCCTTGTCTCGATCTTTGTCCCGATCATCTTCGGCATCATCGTCCCGATCCTTGTCTCAATCGATCGGACGATGATCGGAACGACGATCGCGACAAAGAAAAGAAATGGACAGTGATCGGGACGACGATTACAACAACGACGACCAAAAAGCTGCTGTTTAGCGGCCGTATTAATAATCTACAACTATCCACGGATTGTTTTTGACGCGAAAACGCCAGAGTTTGTCGGCGTCTTTACCCGCGTATTCCACGCCTATGCGGCGTCTTCTTTCAATTTGTGACCGTCTTATGCTGATTCCCCGGTCTTCGATCCAGATGCGGCGTCCGGTGAGATCTTCTCCGTTAAGCATGCGTGTAATGCCCATCGCCTGTGTCAGCGTGGCGGGGCTTCCGGCAAGGCGGCGGTCGACTGTTTTCCGTCCGCGCCTCTTGAGCATGGCATCGGTGCCGTGAGTCGGCTGTATGGCGCGTATGAGAACCGCGTCGGGAATCCCTTCGCGGTTGATCACTATGTTCAAAAGAGAATGTATACCGTAACACAGGTAAACGTAAGCAATACCTCCTTCCCGGTACATGATTTCCGTTCGAGCGGTCCGGCGGCCGCGGCTGGCATGAGAAGCGAGATCGTTGTTGGCGCAGTATGCTTCCGTTTCCACTATCATCCCCCCTGTTGTAACGGGAAGGCGGCAAGAGGCTCCGGTTTTTTCAGGTAAACGAGTAAAAATGTATTTGCCGAGAAGGGCGGTACTCATGGACAGCACCCCGCTTCTGGTGAAAAAAGATCGCCCCAGCCTGCTCATAAGCATCAATACCGCCGCCGGTTTTATAAGCGGTCAAGGCCCGAAGAACTGACAGTGAGGCGACCGGCGGTCGATTAAAAACGCATTCTTAACCCGGCCATATTCCCGGCGGTACCCAGCGAATGCAGGCCCAGATAAACTGACATTTTTTCGCTGAAGTAGAGCTCCAGACCGGCTGAATATCCGATTGAGTCTTCCTCTTCAAGATCAGCGCCATGGTAGTGAGAGTACACCGGACCGCCGAAGATCCCCACGCTGTCCGGAACGAAGAACGTTTCGCCGGTAAGCTCGTTGACCAGGCTGAGAGTGAGGGAGATATAGAGTTCACGCCATTCAAGATTGTTGTGGTGGAACGATCCGCCGCTGGATGTGTATTCGATACCGCCGTTCACCCTGATGATATTGAAGACCAGGTTTCTGCCCAGGATGGGGTCCATGACTTCCCGATTGAGCAGGTTAAACAGGACTCCCACGCCGTATTCGGTGTCACTCTCCGAACTGCTGGTACCTATTCTGGTTGAGCTGTTGCCGAAAAGCAGGTACGAAGTAACAAACCTTTCGAAGTCATAGCCGACCCAGACGTACTGCTTGGTACCTTCCATTGAAGTCCCTGCGGGGATGGCTCTGCCGCGTACTTCGCGGTCGAACATACGGTGATGCATCCCCCAGCTCCATTTGCTCATATCACGCCAGCCGATAAAATAATCGATACTGGCGTTACTTCCTCCCGCGGGGACTGCGTTGGATAACCCGGGAAAGAGCAAAAGCGCGGCTCCAGCCGCATACACCGATAAAAACACGTTTCTCATACGCTGTAAAATAGTAGAGGTTGCTATTCTTCTCTGCAAGCATATAATAAAAATATTTGATTTACGGGTCGGTGCCGCGGAAACAGGGCGGATGATCCGTAACGCGGAGGTATAATTGAAGACTGTAACTATAGTTGCATTAACGGCGATAATGGCCGGGTGCGTGCCGTGGAACAGCCCTGAAAGTTACCACAAATACACGAGCCTGGAAGGGGCGCTCCGGAACCCGGCGGAGGTGCGTTATTTAAGCCTTTTTAACGAGGGACTAGATCAATTTCCCTATGAGCTGGGCCGTTTCCCCAACCTTGTCAAGCTGTCCCTGCGGCGCAACCCCATAAAGACACTGCCGCCGGCAATCGGAGAATTGACAGCCCTGGTGTGGCTTGATCTCGGTGAAACGGGCATCGAGTCGATCCCCGATGAAATCGGCTCTCTGGAAAACCTTCGGTATTTATGGCTCAACCATAATGAAATTGATTCTCTGCCTGAAAGTATTTCCGGTCTCAAACATCTGCGATACCTCAATCTTGACGGTAATCGGCTTAAGACGGTAACGGGGGAGGCGGGCTCCCTTCAGGAGCTTCGCTGGCTTCGCCTTAACGGGAACAGTATTACGGAGGTGTCTTCCGCTGCGGGCGGCTTGAAGAAGCTGGAACGTCTTTACCTGGCGGAGAACAACCTTTCGGGTCTGCCTCCCGAAATAGGCGGACTGAAAAGCCTCAGGCAGCTGGATCTGAGCGGAAACAGACTGGAATCGGTTCCGCCCGGCGTGTTTGAGTTGTCGAGACTGGAACGTCTTGATCTGGACAGGAACAGAATCACAGTGCTTCCCGGGGCGCTGGAACAGTTGAGTTCGCTGAAATGGCTGATTGTTCAGGAAAACAAAATACCTGCTGAAGAAATACGCAAGGCGAAAGAACTGCTTCCCGATTGCCAGATAGTATATTGACTTCAGTGCGATGCCCGGAGCACCCCGGCAGTTCAGCTGGATAGAGCATCGTCCGCCGCAGGCGGATAATCCGAATGTCGCAGCCGCGCCTATGGCGCGGTAAAGTTCGAGCTTGCCACGCGGCCATCGGGTTTCTAGCTTTATCAGTACTCTTGTCGGAGCACCCCGGTAGCTCAGCTGGATAGAGCATCGGATTTCTAATCCGAATGTCGCAGGTTCGAGTCCTGCCCGGGGTGCTCCGGTCCGGCCGCGTGGTCCTGCCCGGGGTGCTCCGGTCCGGCCGCGTGGTCCTGCCCGGGGAGATGGAGTGTCAAAAGTTCCATGAAAAACGGATGTAGGACGAGTTGGAAACTTAATCGCACACTTAACTGCTACCCTTTGTCGTATACGCTTAAACGACTCTGTTGCAACGGCTGGCACGTGACGAGTAAGCAGGTCGGTTAAGGGTGTGCGTCCGCCGCGGCGGAAAGGGTGGCGGTTAAGAAGGCGTTTAAGTGTATTGCGAAAAGGGGGAGAGAGTCGAAAAACGGCTAATGACCTGAAAAAAAGGACAGTTACGCAGATAAACGTGCTGTCAAGTTTGACAGAACACGGGAACATGGAGGAAAGAAGCAGTGGAACCGGTGAAACTGGGAATTATAGGGTGCGGTGTAATAGCTCAGAAACATCTGCAGGCGGCGGCGGACATGCCGCAGGCTGAGATTGCCGCGGTGGCCGACGTTCGAGCCGACAGGGCAGAAACTGCGGCGCGGAAATTCGGGGCGGTTTCATGGTATGACAGCGCAGAAAAACTGCTCGAAGATCCCGCGGTCGAAGCAGTAATTCTTGCTCTGCCGACCGGTGTGCGCACTCCGCTTGTGTATGAGACGCTCAGGCTCGGTAAGCACGCGCTTATTGAAAAGCCGATCGCATCCAGCGCGGACGAGGTGGAAAAAATACTGAAACTGCGAGGGGACAGAGTAGCGGCATGTAGCTCTTCAAGGATGGCGTTTTTACCGCACGCGGCCGCGGCAGAGGAATGCGCGGCGTCGGGAGTACTGGGCGATCTGCGTGTAGTAAGAATACGCGCGATAGAACCGGCCGGGCCTGATCCCAGCAACCCACCCCCTCCGTGGCGCGAAAGCATGGCTCAGAACGGCGGAGGCATACTCGTAAACTGGAGCTGTTACGATCTCGATTACCTGATGCATGTCACGCACTGGCAATTGAAGCCGCGTGAGGTACTGGCGCAATGGTGGCCGGTTGGCGGGAAAATGACGGCTTACGCCGCGCCGGGATCGGACGCGGATTCGCATTACATAGCGCTCATCAGGTGCGAGGGAGGAATCGCTCTGTCCATGGAACGAGCGGAATTTTCAAGTGCTTCGCTTGACCGGGCATGGGAAATAACGGGTACCGACAGCACGCTTCACATGCCTATGAGGCCGCAGGAGGGACGGCCGAATGCCGTGGTACTTGACCGGTTCGTACCCGGCGAGGGTGTAATATCGGAAGTAATATGGGAAGAAGGACAGGGTAATGCCGAAGGCAACGTGACGACTGATTTTGTGAACGCGATTCTCAACGGAACGAGTCCGAAGACCTCGCTTGAAAAAGCCCTCCTGCTTCAGAAGATAACCGACGGCATATACGCGTCGGCCGATACAGGGAAGAGCGTCGCGATTTCCTGAATCGTTTCAGGTTTCAGCGCCGGCCGGGACGGCTGTTGTTTTCAGGACGTAAATATCCCATGTTCTGTCTTGTCCGGAGCGGCGGGGCATGGCAAAAGATCGCAGTAGTCCGGCATGGATTCCCGGTCCGAGCCTGCCGGCGACCCAGTTCTTCCATCCTCGCGGGACAATCAGCACCGTCTGGCGTCCTTCGCTAATGTGTCCGGATATTAACTTCTGCAGGTGTAAATCCAGTTCCTCCTGGGTGTGGTTTTCGTAAAAATCGGCCAGTTCTTCTGCCCGGCTTTCCTGCCGGCGCGGGCGTACACCGCGCTTGATTTCAGCCAAAGTATAATTCTGCTTTGTGGAAAAGGCGCGCCGGCCGGACCGGCCGGAAAAAGCCGCGAGATTATAGAGAGTATAATTCTTTCTCCACCCGATGCCGTAGGCAAAGTGCCGTGATATAAATATTACTGCGTCGCGGTCGACTGCTTCTGTTATGGATTCGGCCGCTCTGGCGGACGGAATGCAATTCGTGTAAAGATTCCCGTTTACGGCTTTCAGCAGGTCGTGTTTGTGCTGTATGGCAGTATAAGCAAGGGAAGAAAGAAGTAGAAGCATCATTCCGGCGTACCGGCCGACGGCTCCGGCTTTAACGCGGTCGATCAGAGCGAAGGCCGAGCCCGTAAGGACGGGGACCAGTATCAGGACAAAGCGGAAAAAACCGTAATAAGGCTGGAACCAGTAGTAAGAAGCGTAAAGCAGGAAAACGGGAATGATCCAGAACAGGCGTATCGCCCGTTCGGTGTGATTGTCAAGCACAACGACCCCCAGCATTCCAAGGGGCAGGCAGAGAAACAGAAAATCGGTAAAAGCGAGTCCCGCCACATTGACAAGGTTGCCGAACAGGACAGCCCGGGAAAAAGCCCACTGTTCTCCTGACAGGGCGTAACCTGTCCGGAACGCGTTGCCGAAAACAGCGGCGTTGTACACCAGGAGACAAAGCGGAAAGAACATATAGGCCGCGACTGCCGCCGTCAACGGGCGGCAGACCCGTTTCAAACGACGCCTGTTCGTCCAGAGTATCTTCAGTATTACTGCTGCGATACAGGGCGCCAGCAGAAGACTGGTGTGCCTGGTTACAACAGCGTAACCGAGCGTGAGGCCGGCAAGAACGGGCCATCTTGTTTTTTCTGTTTGCCCCATCCAGCGCCACAGGCCGTACATTCCCCACGTTACCAGGCAGACATTTGCCGAATGGGCAAGGGGATAACCCGAATAGAAAAAGAATGTTAGGTTCACGCACA
>JAWODU010000011.1:0-5054 GCA_046483125.1 Kiritimatiellia bacterium | reverse complement strand
CACGAACGACTGATGTCCATGCATAGTCTGCGGATGCGTAAAGCAGAACCGCGAATACAGGGAGCAGAAGTATCAGGTGGACGGACACCAAGGCCGTCACAGGACGCGAAACCGGCCCTTGCGCTTCCGCAGCTATCTCGCACGTCATCTCTGCAATCAGGCCGCACGCCTACATCAGGGCCTTGTAGTATTCGGATACCAGGTCGCGGTACTTCAGCGGCGCATCTTCCGGACCCGACTCTATCACGTCCTCGAGCACGTCCGCTTCGGCTTCTTCAGGTATGGCCGTTTCCGTCTCAGCCGTCAGCAGTACCCTGCCCTTCTGGAGGGCGCCTACCGCTTCTTTCCTGTGTTCGCGCACCCGCCTTATATCGCCCTTAGCTATGCAGTCACCCGCCTGGCGCAGGTGGTTCGCCGCTTTTTTAAGCTCGTCAACGCGGATATTTTTCATGGAAGCTTTCGCGTACAGCGCGTCGGCACGCCCCGCGAGCAGATCCAGCATGGCTTCCGGAGAAGTGGGGGTCGTTCCGTCCATACGCCGGTTTCCGCCGAACCCGCCGAACTCGTCGGCCTTGCCGCTCCCCTGCTTGCCGCCCCCCGTAGCCTTGGCTTCCCCGGCGCCTTCCTCGGCTTCCGCGTCCACCTGCCCGCTCTGCGTGGGATCCTGGGTCCTGCGTTCCTCGATATTCTCGTCGCCCTTGCCTATGGTGCCCGACCCGGCGGCGGTCTCTCCCACCGCCATGCCTTCGCGGCCTATATTGCCTCGCCCGTCCTGCTCCTTGTGATCAGGCGCTTCGTTTCCGCTCTTGCCCTTAGCCGCGAAGCTGATCAGGTCCCCTTCCATCACTTCCCATCCCATGGGCATATCGGCCTGCGCCTGGTTATGCGCTCCGTCGTCCGCCGCCCCGGGATCGGACTCCTTCATCAGGTCTCCTATCAGGTCTTCCGCCTCGGCGGCCAGCGCCCCCGGCGCCACGCCGGCTTCCGGCATTTCCTCCTTGTCGAACGATTCAGTCTCCACTTTGTGATTGTCGGGGCTTCTTCCCAGCCACATTTCCACGTCATCCAGCCGTCCTTTGGCTTTTTCCATTGCATCAAGCAATTCTTCCCGCTTGGCCACGGCTATTTCCTGTACTTCTCCGTCGGCGCCTTCTCCCAGTTCGTTTTCTTCTTTCTTCTTTACTTCTTCGAACATCGAGAACACGTCTTCCACCTGGTCGTTCGCCACGGCAAGGTCGTTGAACATGTGAAGACCCTTGGGCACTTCCATGAGCGCCTCTTCCGTATTTTTGACCAGCTCCTGGAACTCCTCTTCCATCAGGTCGATTTTCCTGGAGTCCTTGTCTTTCTGGGCCTTGATCTGGTCCATGAAGTCAATCGCTTCCTTGTGCAGTTTCATCACCTTCGACAGCCTTGCCTTCGCTTCCTCTACGGCGCCCAGTATCTGTTCCTGTTTCAGTTCCTCGGCGGCAAGCTCCACGTCCTTGAAGAACTTCTGGATTTCCTTGAGCTTGAGTAATGCCTGCCTTTCGTGTGGCACCGCCTCCACTGCCTGTCCCATGTCCAGTTTTTCAGCCGCCATCATCATATCGTTCCTGACACCCTTGTTCTCGCACGCTGAGGCCACTTCAAGAAGCAGTTTGGAATACTGCTTGTCGTTGTTTTCCACCGCGGCCGATTCCCGCCTGCAGGCTTTCATGAAATCCACGAGGTCGATCGCCAGTGCATCCTGATCGTCCACTACCATGCCGCCTATCCGGGCGGACTTGGCCACATACTCCTCCGTCACGTGCAGGACCTTTTCCTGGCCCTTCACCAGGGCCGAAAGCATGCTCTGCAGGGCACTGCTCCTGCGCTCGACCTTGGTCTGGCTCGCGGCAACTTCAGAATAGGTAAGCTGTCTCAGTATCTTCTTCTGCATGGCTATGGCGCTTTCCACTTCGCCGGCTTTCTGCTTCTTCGGCACCCGGGGCACGTTGGAAAGCACGGTAATCAACTGGGTCATTTCGTTCACGTATAGTTTCTTGACCGTGGGCGTGAGATTGCCGAGCGGGGTAATCGGATTTTCCAGAAGCTTCTTGGTGAAAACCCTAATATCCTTCTGCAGACCGGCCACCTTCCGCCAGTGTTCGGCGTTCGTATTGTCTATTATCCCGAGGTATGACCGCGTGCGGTTCAGGGTGTCCTTCTGCATGTCTATCAGCTTTGCCAGCAGAGATACGGCTTCCGTTTCAAGATCTTCGCGCTTTTCCGCCGCTTCCTCGTAGCTTTCGGCGTTAAACAGTATTACGTCCGACCGTGTCACGTGCGGCTCGCCGGGAACATTGTCCACTGCCACGATCCTGTACGCCAGCACATCGGAACGGTCGCTGTTTTCCTCCGCGCCCGCCCAGAGCTTCGTCGTGTCTCTTACTCCACCAAGATCCCAGCTCTGTATCTCCTTGCCTTCGATCTTCCGCGCGCTTCCGGCAACGACCTTTTCCACGGCCGTCCGCGTCAGCCCGTAGTCGTCACTTACAGCAAACTCTATGCTCGGGGACGCGCCCGGAGGCAGTGTCGGCCGTCCTTTCGGAGACAGGATTTCTATTGTGGGACCACGGTCCGCTATGAGCACAAAGCCCACGTTTGTATCGATAGTCTCTCCGTAATTGTCCTCTCCCTGGATCCGCAGGCAGTTGCCCCCGGTCAGTTTCAGATCCGCGCTCCATCTCCTGCCGCCCGCCGAAGGCGCCATGTTGATTCTCTTACCGTCACAGCTCAGCATGACCGACCTCAGGGAAGTGTTCCACTCGACGGTCACCTCCGCCCTGGACCCGTAGGGAACCTGAACATCCTGCTCCTGCCCGTCAAACCTGCGCGAAGCCAGCGACGTGTAGGGAGGCGGGGTTACCTCCACTTCCAGCTCCGTCAGCGCCGGCGGCGGCCGCGTCGAAACCTTGTACCAGGAGGGCGAGGGCGCGTCGCCCGCCCGGAACCGGTACTTCATGTCGCTGTTCACGCTGTAGATGCGGTGCCTGAAAGGTTTTTCGGACTCTTCTCCCTCAACCGACCCGAGGGAATATGTTGTCTCTTCGCCGTCTGCGGGGTTTACGTCCAGCCAGACCTTGTGGCCCTTTTTGCCCACAATCTCCGCCGACACAATCAACTGCGCGCCCTGCACCAGGTTCGTGTTTCCGGGTGTAACGGCGACAATGCGGGTCTGGCTCACCGGGGGAACGGAACTGAAAGGATTGATTACCCGCCATATCGCCACGCCCCACGCCTTTCCCAGAAAGAACCCCGGCACAGCAAGAAGCAGGACCGCGGCCAGAACGCCGAGCCACGCCCTGTAATGGAGTTTCCGGTTCTTCATAAGGCCCGGCTTCACGCTGTTCCAGCCCGGGATGCCTTCTTTGAGATAAGCCTGCGTAAAGGGGTCCTTCTGTTTCTGCCGCGAGAACAGGAGGAAATTTATCAGGCGGTTATCCAGTTCCGGGAAGTTGGATTCCACGGTCGCGGCGACGCTTTCCGGGGTAAAACGCCGCGCCGCGGTTTTCGACATGCGGCGGACCATTTCCACTACAAGCGCCACAAGCACAAGCCACGTAGCAAACCTTGCGATACGCGTCAACTGGACTAGAAAATCGGTCAGGCTGAAGGTCCAGAGCATTACCATGAACGCCGCGGCGCCAATAGCAAAAACTATCTCCGCGCGCCAGGCAAGAATCATCCTGCCTATTCCCTCCAGCCTCTTTGTCAGACTTGAAATCGGCATCTCAGCCGGCCCCCCTTAGGGTTCACGCAGAAATAAATTCACAGATTCGGGTGTCGAGGCGCGTGGCCGGCAAGGCGCGAAAACAAAGGAATGTTCCCGATATTTCGTGTTTTCGCAACGCCGCCGGCCGCGATGCATCGGCGGCCAAAATGTGAAGTTATTTTTTGCGTGGGCCCTTACGTCAATTTATTCGAACTACCTTCACATTATCCACGTAGGCGTCCCCTTCCACTACGTATATATAAACGGTCCAGAACCGCACGTGTCTTAGATGTTTTTTGGCCATTTTGGAGATATCTTTCATGGGTACTTCAAAGGAAATCCGCTTCCATGCCTTGCCCGGATTGCCCACCCAGGCGTGGCTCTTGTAGATTTTTCGAAGTTCCTTGAGCTCCGGGTCGTCATGCGGCCTGATGCCCGGCCTCCACTTGTACCCCGCGAAATAGAGCCTCAGCGATCCCGGCCCGCGTATATCAAGGGTGCATCTCAGGCGCGATTCGTGGTCGTACGGGATGGGTTTGCTCTCGATTCTTCCCTCGCCGAAATCACCGTGAAAGTCCGTAACAGCCACGACGTTCCGCTTTCCGTCGAACATTTTCAGGAATTCAACGTGGGACGCGTTGTCCTTGTAGTACTCATTTTCCGTCCACGCATAGTCATAGTTCCAGCCCTTGAGCGGGTCCTCTTCATGATCGAAGGAACCATTGAAACACAGGTTTTCCGCTCTCCCCGAGCTTACAGCCGTCACAAATACAATTCCCCAGATCGCCCGGATGAATACGTTTCTCATAAATCCCCCCACTGCATTGCGATTACAATTCACTACCTTTGTCCGGATGTTACACTCTTCTCTGGGGAAACACAACCCCAATTCGCGCTTTCCCGCCGCCAAAAGATGGCCGCGTCACACCCAATGCGTCCATTTTGTCCCACTTTCTCCTTGCCCCCTGCCCCGGAAGCGTTACTGTAGTGCCACAATGTCTCGCTTGGTTCGTGTTTCAGAAGGCATATAGCCCTGCGAAAAAGGACAATGCAATGGAACCGGGATTTCTTGGAAAACTTATCGAACGACTCGACAAAATCGGCCCCGAGAACCTGCAGACACACTTCCTGCATCTCGCCCGTGAAAGGGGTCTTCTCGAAACTATTTTTCAGTCCATCCGCGAAGGCGTAATAGTTATAGACGGATCCGGCCTCATCACGTACAGCAACCTCGCCGCCGAGCGCCTCCTCGGCCTTCCGCAGGAATCTGCCGGAGGCCGTCACGTGTCGCGCTTTCTGAAGGAAATCGACTGGGACA
>JAWODU010000106.1:0-19133 GCA_046483125.1 Kiritimatiellia bacterium | reverse complement strand
CAGTCGCTCCAGCGGACGTTCGCCCTGCTCGGCGAGGGCGGTGGCGTTTGTCTTGGTCTATGAAGGCAAACTGTAAACGAAGGCCCGTGGGATTCACGTCAGGGCTGGAGGCATACCTCCCCTCCAACCTCGTTCTTCCGCCACATCCCTGGAGTAGAAGGCTACAAGAAAGAATGCCAACAACGGTCAATATCTCTGCTGCTGCACTTCTGTAAATAGATCTCCGAGCCATTCAAGAAATCTCCCGAATCTAGATGGTGTACTCTCTCTGACAGCGCGTTCAACAAGGTCTGGATGTCGCGACAGAATCTGCTCTGCTTGCTCTCCTGTCTGAATGCCGGTCCAACGATAAATGCTTTCACCGGTAGCGGGATCGCCACCAGCTTCCGACATCATTTCGAGCTCGTAGTTGGTAATTCGACCACCAGCAGAGGGCCGAAATGTTGTGAGCCTCAGAGAACCCCGGAACGCTGATCCATATGCCAAAGACCCAGCAACGCCATAACTATCCCTGAAAGCATCGTATGCTAAGCCAGCAGCAGATAGTTCTGTGTAGCGTCGGATTCGGTATGCAGGCCCTCTGCCAATAGACGGCCCACTGCGTCGTGGATCACCGTAAGATCCCAAGTCTTCACAAAGTCCAAAGGGATCCCGGAAGTTCACGGGGTTGTTCCCCATCACAGCGTACTGATTCAGTCCTCCGGAGATACCAATCGGGTCTTTGGAGAGCCAGCGTCCAGTAATGGGGTCATACCAGCGAGCACGGAAGTAGTACATCCCGGTATCCCAGCTGTACCAGCGTCCTTGCCACAGGTAATTGTTCCCTATCGCTGACTCCGAAAGAACCTGATTATCGCCATCGTAGACCCCGAGGACCCGCCCCCACGCATCGAAACGGTAGCTCTCGACGATATTACCATTCTCATCAGTTACGGCATGGACCGTTCCCAGATGGTCGGTCAGAGCATAATAGGTGTTGGTGCTTCCACCGGTGTAGTCGGTGAAGGCGAGCAGGTTGTCAATGCCTGGGCCCCACGTGTAGGACTTCTGCAAATTGCCGCTGGCATCGACCTCTGCGACCACATGGATTCCGTCATACACCAGATAATTCGTCGTTCCACCACTGACAACCCGCGTTCTCCTGCCCAGAGCATCGTACTGGAAAGATTCCGCGGTAACACCGTTGGTTGCCATGGATGTGATCTGGTACTGTTGGTTCCAGGAAATGCTGTTGGTATCGCTTGTGCCGTCGCTGTTGTCATACACGATGTTTGTTATGCATCCTGCAGAGCTGTAGGAATACGATCCGTTCGTGGCAATGGCAACAATCACGGTATTCGTATCGTACGACACATTCCCGGCTTCATCTCCGATCGCCGCAACCACCTGCTGTGTGCCAAGCCCTACAGGCATGTCATAAGCCCAGTAGTTCGTGCCTTCTACTTCAGGCGTTCTCTTGACTGTATTGCTCACGTAAAGCTGTCCAAGGGCGCTGTTGGTTCCTATTAGCTCGGTTGAATTTCCTACAACATCAATCCGGCCCTGGCTGAGAGTTGTCGTCCAGCTCGACAGCCTGTTACCGTTGGGCCCGTAATTGAAGGAGTAGTCTATTCCTGTTCCGTCAATTGTTTTGCCGGTGCGGTTGCCGACTGAATCATAGCCATAACCGATATCATAGATTGTCTGGCCGCCTGAAGAAAGCCTTTCTTCCCCGGTCAACCTGTCGAGATCGTCGTAAGTATACTGCAGGTCTTGTCCGCTGTCGAGTTCAACGCCGGTAATCATCCCCGCATTATTGTAAGTGTAGGAAAAACTCTTGAGCACATTTCCGGATGAGTCTTTCCAGGTAATGCCTGTTATCCTGTCCATCTCATCGTATGTGTAATCAACCCGGCCTCCTGTGTTAGTACAGGCGACTTTGGAGATGAGACCGTTATTGGTGTTGCAGGTGTAGTCAAAACTGCCGTCTGAAGTGTCTATGTCAGTAACGCGTTCGGCCGCGTCATACGAATAATCTGCTGAGCCGGCAGCCGATGACACGTTCCTGACATTTCCTGCAGGAAGATAGGCGTAGTTGACTTTCCCGCTCGTCACACTTCCGGATGAAGACGTCAGGCGGTTGGCTGAGTTGTAGGTATTGGAAACAGTGCCGTTTTCATTGACGGCTGTCTCAAGCAAACCGTTTTTGAGATAAGTGAATCTGTTCGTGCTGTCTGAGTATTTTACATCTGAAAGCAGGCCCTGGGAGTTGTAGGAATTGGAGACCGTTGTACCGTCAAACCGATTTATGGAATTGACGTAGTCGGCCACCCCGTATGCGACAGTCATGGTCTGGTCTTCAAGATTGCCGACGGTTGCGGGGCGGTCCTGGATATCAAGTGTATAGGCTTCAACAAGTCTTCCTTTGGCATCGGTAATGTCGAGGGTGTTGAACTGGTTGTCATACGTAAAGCTGTTTGTGACTTCCGTTCCCCCCGACATAACTCTCACAATGGAGCTGAGTTTGCGCGTGGGCAGATATGTGTACCGGGTGGTTCTGCCGGCAGTGTCAACATGATTTGTAAGGTTGCCGAGTGAATCATATGAGAAGGATTCGCTGGAATCGTCAGGATAGGTAATGCCCGTAACGCGCCCTAGCTCGTTAACGTCAAGGGTGGTAATCCGATTGCCACTTTCCCCGGGCATGGAAATGTTCGTGAGGTGGCCGAGCTGAGAAAACGAATAATTGATCGTCGGCCCGGCTTCAGGGTCAGCAGAAGACAGGAATCCGTAACTGTCATAGGTATACCTGACCCAGTTCGTATTGGCGTTGGTCGCGGCGGATAACAGGCCATTTGTCGTATAGGCGTATATCGTATCGTATGAACTGGTGGAGTTGTAATAGAGTTTGGACTTCGACATCGAGGCATTGGTGTATTCGTATTCTATTATGCAACCTTCCGGATCTTGCTTGGATGTCATTCCCTGACAGACGGGGTGCCAGGTGTATATCCAGTTGTTTGAAGGTACTTGCCGGCAGTAAGCAAAGGCCTGTGCAGTAACGTTATGGCAGGCATCAAACTTACGCGTAGTGATATGCCATTCGTTAAGCCCATAGTCATACGTAGTTTGGTTCGTAATGTTGCCGTCATCATCGTGCCCGTACCTGATGCCAGTGCCCGTATTTGTCCAGTTCGTCACTGCCGGGTTTGGTCCTTTGATATCGGTGATTCTACTGCGAATCGGATCGTACCAGTACTCGTACCCTCGTGAAGACCCATTGCGGTCATAAGTTACCAAAGTTTTATGCACGCCGGTAGTTGCATAGCTGAGGGCGGTATCGTAGTAGTTTGTACCGATAACAGTCCGGTTGCCCTTGGAGGTGACATGACCGGATACGTTGGCAACGTACTCCCATCTGAAGATATGTCCGGCACTGTTGACCCGCTGTGTTAAACTGTGGTTCGTAGTGCTGTCATAAGAATACGTTGTACTATAGCAAGCCTCTGCTGTAGTCCTGGTTGCGTTAGTCAGCTCGTTTTGGTTGTTATAGAAGTAGGACATGTAAAAGTTCGTAAGCGGAGTATCGACTCGAACAATGCGGCCGTTCTGATTGGAAAAATTCAGATATTGACCGTTATCATGCTCGACTCTCGTCAGCAAGTGATTGGGATAACTGTTTGTGTAACTGAGCGTTAGAGTGTTACCCCACATGTCGGAAATGCTCTGCAATACGCCATTGCTGTCGAAAAGATACGTAGTCCCACCGCGAAGCGTAAGTTCGTAGGAATTGTTGGTGTTTGACTCAAGTTCAGCGTATGCGTCATACGGGGATGAAACAACACCCTCGTTATCCTCAAACCAGAAGCGTGTACCTTGCCCGGTTTGCAGGATCTTCCAACTGTTTTCCGTTCCTTTGAAAACGGTAGTAGTACTGCTCAGACTCCAGTCATAAGAATGAGTCCAGCGATGACCAAACGTATTATTATAGTCAAGCGTACTGTTGTAAGAACGGGATAAGTTGATGTCCGGACCGGGGCACGGTATGTAGATATCCGTTTCGCCTAATTCCACGTTGCCGTTTATGGTGTTAATCGGATCGCCGACGGGTGCCGGACATGGATCCGGCCGAGTCGACTCGGGGGCATTGTCATAGTTCTGAGAGAAAAGCTTAACTTGCGGCACCCTGGTAAATGTCTTGCTTTCCCATTCTACTGACTTGAAACGAGAATATCCACCCCAGGCCCATGGCGCTTCAAAATAACGGTGAACCAACTGCGTAACACCCAGAGCGAGTTCAGTGCCGCAATCGGCTGTTTCATACAGCTTGTTGAACCGGTACTTCTTCACGGGCCACCATAACTCCGCCCAATCATAGTTATTAGTGGTGTAATCGGTTAAATCAATTGTAAGAGGCATATCAAACGCGATCTTTTGGGCAATCGTATTATACCACGTAACCCCGTAACGAACATATTCGCCTTGAGAATAATAAGTTGCAGCATGAAAGCTGCCGGAAGCCCAGGTTACAGTGCTGAACACAGGATTATCCTCCCGCTGTTCCTCCGCTTGAGATACTGCCATGCTCCAGCTTGCATAAGGACCAGCTGTTGTCCATGCATTGGTAGAGTGGTAACTTATACTCGTAACATCGGCAGATATTATACCGTAACTACCGATGCCTGTCTCCGTCACAAGATCCTCTGCCGTGGACATTCTCACATGAACACACGTAAAAGTTACAGCGAGTAACAACTTACTTAAATACGTAATCCTACTGGTTGGTGTGGCCTTCACGGTATCCATTTCGCGCTGGAGTTCTCTCCCGGGTGTATAATTGTGATTACAGGATCGGTTCTGTCAGAATTATTGGGATCGGTACGGTTATTTACTTCATCTCCGTCATTAATACCGTCGCCATCCGTATCGGCAACGGCTGGATCGGTACCTGTGTCGTCGGCACTTACAAATACGCCCGTACCGGTCTCGACTTCATTTAGTAAACCGTCTCCGTCGGTATCGAGGCTTACGTCCTCGAGAATGATATCAACCCCTGAAAGGTCAGCGGCAACAAGCAGGGGATTATCCGGGTAAGCTCCGATTGCTTCATCAGTTCCCCGCGCCCCGTCACTTTTCTGGTCGCACCAGGCTTTGAACCAGTATTCCGTCCCATTGGGCAGGCCGGTTATGCTGTAGGAACCCTGTTGCGGGACTACATCACACCAATCTGCGGACCAACTGTTTGAAGCCGTAACAGCTATTACCCACACTTTACCCGTCTGCGTTCCCTCATAGGTCACGGTCCCGGAAACTGTAACCGGGAATGAATCTGCATTCCGCGGATCACTGCCGGCACTTACCTCTTCCCCGTCGGTGAAGCCATCCTTGTCCGTGTCCCTCACCACGGGATCGGTGCGGTAGGTGTGTACTTCCTGGCCGTCTGTGAGCCCGCCGTTGTCGGAATCGGGATTGTTCGGCTCGGTTCCGGCTTGAAACTCCTCAAGGTTACAGAGCCCGTCGCCGTCTTCGTCCCCTTCGGCAGTACAGCTGACGTCGCCGAAGTTTTCGCGCTCCCACCAGTCTACCATGCCGTCTTCGTCGAAGTCCTGGTGGATCCATGCCTGAAGATCGCCGTCTTCACCCAGCATGTAGAGCTCGGCAACTTCTATCTCGGTGAGCGCGCTCTTGCAAAGAACCAGTTGGGCCATCTGTCCCCGGAAGGAGTTGATGACGATTTCTTTTTCTTTCCATTTCTTCCGGCGCTTGGGATGCCACGGCCTGCCTGGAATGCGAATCTGTGGCCGCCAAACAGGAATCCGGCGCCTGATACGTTTTATGTCGTAGGCCCCGAGGGTGAACTCGGCTGTCCCGGAATGAAGAGATTGTATGTCCGAAGACCCCACATCCCAGGTCGGCTCTTCGAGCCCGTCAATGTAGGTGTGGACTCCGGCGGCGCCGTTTGTTGAGTCCCATACCACGCCGAGGTGCATCCACTGGTTCCGGTGAACCACGCGGGGCCTGGTAACCTTGAGTATCCTGTTGCCGTGGCGGCAGGAGCCGTCGTCTGAGAAAAAGGTCCACAGCCTGCCGCCCAGAAAGAAGGCGGAGTACTGACGCTGTTTGTCCTTTGTCCGGAATTTGCCGAGGATTCTGGCGGGCTGAAAGCGGAAGCGGGGTCTGCACCACAGGGTAAAGGAAAGATTGCTCGAGACGTTAAGAACGGTGTTGGTGCCGAAGGAGACGTAGTCGTCCCTGCCGTCGAGGTTAAGGGCGCCGTTTTTAAAATCGGCCCCGTGCCGCAGTTGTCCGTTTATAATGCCTTGTATTGCCTCGTTGACGTCGTTGGTAAGCGGCCAGTAGCAGAGAATCTTTTCCCGGTTGTCGGCGAGTGTGGGATGTGAAGCGCTGTCGGCGGGGTCTGTGCCGAGAAACATCTCGATTTCAGTGGAAAAGCCGTCCCGGTCAGGATCGGGGTCGTCTTGTGATGACTGATCCGAATTGCCGGGGAAAGCGCCGGATGCAAGGACAAGCACTGCGGTAAGAATAAGAAGAGCCGGAAAGAGGACCACTCGGGAAGCGGCGGTGAGGGAACGCCATTCTGCCCTGATGTATTCTGTCACATGTCTGTCCGTTTTTGCCGCCAATCGCGGCTGTAAGCCCCGTTTCCTGTATCGGGATTGATTGAACACGAATTTCGACCCGATCGTCAACATTTTTTTGTTTGCGTTTGCGACAGGCGTGTTGTTGTTTCTGCGACACGCTCACCGGGCGCAGACGCATGAAGTTGACAGGAGCCGAAGCACCGTATAGTCTCTCGTTTCGGCTGTATAAAAGGGGGAAACCTCCGTTATGGCGAAGAAAAAGGCTCTATTTGTGCTTGGAGCGGACCCGTACAGGAAAATCTACGGCGAGGCCCAGAAAAAGCAGGTAAACGACCTCGTCGACGTTTACGCCCCGCCGCAGACCGCGCGATCCACGGCGGATAGCCCGGAAATCCTCAACGAGGCCGAAGTAATAATGTCGGGATGGCGCGCTCCCCGCATGGACGCGAAATTCCTCGCTGACGCCCCGCGGCTGGAAGCGGTTTTCTACGGGGCGGGCTCGGTTCGCGGCATGGTCAGCGACGACCTGTGGGACAGAGGAATAATTGTTACCAGCTCCTACGCCGCTAACGCGATCCCGGTGGCCGAATTCACGCTCTCCCAGATAATATTCTGCCTTAAGCTGGGCTGGCGGCACGCTTTTGCCGCGAAAAGAAAAAAGGAGTGGAGAAAACTTGAGGTGCCCGGCTGTTACAAATCAAGAGTCGGTCTTATATCCATGGGAATGATAGCGCGTAAGACGCTTGCACTCCTGCGTCCTTTCGACCTGGAAACATCGGTGTACAGCACCAGCATGACGGAAGACGAGGCCAGCGAACTGAAAGTACGGCTCTGCACGCTGGAGGAGATATTCGAGACCTGCGACGTAGTATCGCTTCACACTCCCAACCTGCCCCAGACCCGCGGAATGATAAAGGGTTCTCACTTCGCCTCCATGAAACGCGATGCCTCTTTTATCAATACCGCGCGAGGCGCCGTGATCGACGAGCCGGCCATGATCGAAGCCCTGAAGAAAAGGCCCGATGTGACGGCCGTGCTGGACGTGACTTTCCCGGAACCCCCCGAATCCGACTCCCCTCTCTGGACTCTGCCTAACGTGGTGCTCGTTCCCCACATAGCAGGTTCGATGAGCGCCGAATGCCGCCGCATGGGCCAGTACGCGGCGGACGAGCTCAGGCGATACCTCAACGGGGAACCCCTGCAATGGCGGATAACACGCGAAATGGCGGCAAAGCTGGCTTAAACCCCGGAAAGGATAACACATGAATAGCGGACTGGTATCGATTACTTTCAGACAGCTTTCGTGCGAGGACATAATCAACCTGGTCAAACAGGCCGGCCTGCAGGGCATAGAATGGGGAGGCGACGTGCATGTCCCGCACGGTAACACGGCGCGAGCCGCGGAAGTACGGAAACTGACCCGCGACGCCGGTCTGAGCGTATCATCCTACGGGTCCTATTACAGATCCGGCGAACAGAATGATTTTTCTTTTGAAGACGTACTGAAAACCGCGGGCGAACTTTCGGCCCCGACGATCCGGGTATGGGCGGGCCGGAAAGGATCGGAAGCCGCCGATGAAGCGTACAGGGAGGCGGTGGTAAAGGACCTTCGCGAATGCGCCGAAACAGCTTCGCGGGAGAACATCGTGCTGGCCCTGGAGTATCATGGAAATACACTCACCGATACAAATGAATCAGCCGCGCGGCTGGTTAAAGAGGTTTCGCATTCCAACCTGCGTCTTTACTGGCAGACGCCCGGAGGCACCTCGTTTGAGTACCGGAAAACCGGCCTGGAAGCGGCCCTTCCGGTCCTGTCGAACCTGCATGTCTTTAACTGGAAACACGAGGACGGAAAACTTGTAAGACTGCCCCTGGACCAGGGGGAAGAGGAATGGATGAGCTATCTGTCGCTGGCGCAGACCGCAGAAGGCGACAGGTGGGCCCTGATCGAGTTTGTAACGGATAACGATCCCGGGAATTTTCTCCGGGACGCCGCCACCCTGAACAAATGGCTGGAAAGGCTGGAACAATGAACAAGACAGCACTGGTTACGGGGGCCGGCCGGGGGATAGGACTGGCAATCGCCAGGGCGATTGCCGCTGAAGGATACAACATCGCGGTATGCGATGTTCACGAAGAGAATACCGTTGAAGAGGCCTTGAAGAGCATTGAATCGCAGGGAACAGAGGTTCTGTACTGCCGCTGTGACGTCACCGAACGGGCGGCAAGAGAAAACATGCTGAAGGACATCGAAAACAGATTCAAACAACTGAATGTTCTCGTAAATAACGCGGGCGTCGCGCCGAAATCACGGTCCGGAATCCTGGAAGCAACCGAGGACAGTTATGACCGCGTAATGAATATCAACCTCAAAGGGCCCTATTTCCTGACGCAGGCCGCGGCGCGATGGATGGTTGATCAGAAAAAAGCCGACGCTGATTTTGACGCGTGCATAATCAATATATCGTCCATCTCATCGACCGTGGCTTCCCCCAACCGGGGAGAATACTGCATATCGAAAGCCGGCGTAAGCATGGCGACAAAGCTGTGGGCGGCGGCTCTCGGCGAGTTCGGCATAGGGGTATACGAATTGAGACCCGGAATAATTCAGACCGACATGACGAGGGGTGTTAAAGACAAGTACGACCGGCTGATAGAAGACGGCCTCCTGGTTCAGAAACGGTGGGGCCAGCCCGAAGATGTCGGAAAAGCGGCAGCTTCGATAGTACGGGGGGACATCGCCTACTCAAGCGGCCAGGCGATAGCCGTGGACGGGGGGCTGACCCTTCAGCGTCTTTGAAACGGTTATTCTTCCTCCACGGAGTGGTCGCCCACGTGGTGCCTGATTACTTCGCCCTCTATCATGTAAACGACGTCCTCCGCTATGTTGGTCGCATGATCGGCTATACGCTCGAGATGACGCGATACGGACAACAGATCTATCAGCGTTTTTACACTGATATCCTTGTCACCTATCATTGATTCCGCCAATTCGTACGAACGACGGTTCATCTCGTCTACCTTGTCGTCCGCGGCGCATACACTGTAAGCCAGTTCCTCATCCATTTTTACCATGGCGTCTATTCCGTTCCTGAGCATCTGTGTCACGTGTTCCATCATCGCCGGAAAGCCGAACTTTTCGGGAGTCGGTTTGCCGGACCCAATGTGTGAAACACGCTCCGCGACATTGACGGCCAGGTCCCCTATTCTTTCCAGGTCGCTGTTGATTTTCAGTATGGCCACTATAATACGCAAATCAACCGCCACCGGCTGGTAAAGCGCCAGTATTTTCAGGCAGTCTTCTTCCAGCTCCACTTCGGAGTTGTCGATATTCACGTCGTCTTTGATAACCTGCTCTGCCAGTTTGCTATCGTCCTCTTCCACAGCTTTTGTGGCCAGCATGACCGCCTTTTCCACCACACTACATAACGTGAGCAGTTTCTTTTTCAGGTTTTCTATCTCTTTCTGTAAGCGCTGTGTCATATTCGCCCTCTCTCCAAGTATTCAATCTTCAGGACTCGATGCTGATAATTGAATTCCCTGTCTGTAAGTGTTTCAATACTGGAGTGAGAAGATTAAACCGAAGCAAGCAGAATGTTAGGATTATGTTAGGAAACCAGGCCGACATTTCAATTTCCCATGCGGCAATGGCCTTTTATCCGGTAATCGAAGCGGCTGTATTCATATTCATCCAGCCCAGCCGGTAATGCCTCGGTTAAGGATGCGCCCCACCTACAAGACAATATCTCTAATCAAGTCAAACAAGAAGACCCTGCCGAGAGCAAATATAACAATGGCCAATACTGCCGCCGCTGGAACCGTGATTAACCATGCCGCAAATATCTGCCTTGTCACCCTTCGATTGATTCCGCTCAGTCCGCGCGCCAGGCCTATACCCATGATGGCGCCGACTAAAGTATGTGTTGTAGATACCGGTAATTTCAACCGACTGCACACTAAAACCGTAATTGTGGCCGCAATATCCGCAGCCACGCCGCGACACGGCGTTATCTCGGTAATTTTTTTTCCGACTGTATGCATAACTTTGTAACCGCAGGTTGCCAGCCCAACCACAATTCCGGCCCCGCCAAGCATCAATATCCAGACTGGAACGTGTACTGTCATTCTTATCGTGCCGTGGCGCAGCATATCTACCACGGCGGCAAGCGGTCCGACGGAATTGGCCACGTCGTTGGAGCCATGAGCAAAAGCGACACCGCAGGATGTGATAATCACAAGAGGGCAGAATATTTTTTCCACCTCGTTTAACTGCTGGCTCAGGACTACGTGTCTTCTCCACCTTATACGCCTCCGGATTCCGATCTTCGCAACAAGAGCCCCTGCCAGTCCGACC
The DNA here is from genome assembly GCA_046483125.1 of Kiritimatiellia bacterium. GTDB lineage: Bacteria > Verrucomicrobiota > Kiritimatiellia > UBA8416 > JAWODU01 > JAWODU01. The sequence continues at coordinate 8,198 of JAWODU010000106.1, read as the reverse complement.
AGCCCGGCTATACCAAAAGCCGCCCCCCCCGTCATCCATTCAAGCCCGCCTTCTCCGAATAAATGCTTCAACCCCTTGAACACAACCAGCAGTACAACTATACCCGCGGAAAAAAACACAATAAAGGGAACAACTTTTTCCGCTGCGCGTAATGGCATCTCCCGCCCGAGTATTAACACGCTTATAATCTTGAAAAGAATGAAAGCCAGCAGACCACCGGCAAAAGGCGAAACGAACCAGCTGGCAACAATTGAGAGCATTATGCCCCAGTTTACCGCAGCCCATCCCGCGGCAAGTATACCGAATCCCGCTACGGCTCCGACTATGGAATGGGTCGTAGATACGGGTAGGCCCAAATGTGTGGCTATATTGAGCCACACCGCCGCGGCGATCAATGCCGATGCCATGCCGATGATCAACAGAGTAGCCGCTTCGCCCTCCTGAAGTCCCGGCATTCCGGCTATGGTGCCGGGGCTGATAATGCCTTTCCGCACTGTATCGGTAACATGGGCGCCTACAAGTACCGCGCCCGCAAATTCACAGATGCCGGCCGCTATAACCGCGTTTCGGACGCTCAAGGCGCCTGAGCCGACCGCATCCGCCATGGAATTGGCCACGTCGTTAGCCCCGATATTCCACGCCATGTAGAATCCGAATGCGAGAACCGTGATAAGAATGGCAAGTTCCATTGTGGCGCTGACAGTTTAGCCCTTGACGATCATTGCCCTCAGAAGGTCTCCGGTGTTCTCAGCTTCATTGGCTATGCGGCTTAATGCCTGAAGCATTTTGTCGTAAAACACGATCGTGATCGGATCAAGCTCCTTTTCCACACTGTATATTTTCCGACATAGGGCCCTCTGCATTCTGTCCGCTTTCCATTCCTCCTCGCCCAGGCCGACTATACGGTCAAGAACAGACTTTGCTTCGGCGCCGCCAAATGCCGCCTCCGCCAGATTCTGCAATTCGTCAGCAGCGCCAAGCAGCATTTCACTCACTTTGACCACCTGCTCGGCAAATTCAACAAACGGTTCCTTCAACGTGGCATGAAGACTGGTGTCCCGTATAAAGAGAATAACCGCAAAGTCCTCGACACTGTCCGCAATCCTGTCCTGGCACCTCAAAAAAGTATCCAGTTCATCCCTGTAAACGGGAAGAAAATATCTTCGCGGCAAATTTTCCCTTATCTCATGTTTGATCCGGTCCGCTTCATATTCAACTTTTGAAACCTGGTCCTGCAGACGATGAATCTCCTCGCGGTTTTCGTTCACAAGGGCCTGCGCCAACGGCTTGATAACTTTGACACATTCGTGGACTTTCTTCGTGTGCTCTACGAGGGATCCAAAAGGAGACCTCCCGAATAATTCACCTATTACACTCATAGCCTGTCCTCCAGTTGTAACGCTCCCCAATAACCGACCCTGCTGACAAATGCTAAACGCCGAAATACGCACTTCCAAGCTCTTTTATTACCCCGGCGTGTAAACATATGACACAGAACTGAAGGGCAGACCTCCGTGTCGGCCATGTTTGCAAACGCGACTGAGCGCGTCCCTCCATGCCTTTGTCATATCTTCAGTTGCAGTTGCCGGAGTAATAGCTGTAATTCGTGACTTTGTCGAGACAGTTTATTGCCGGTGCAGGAAAGGTAAATACCACAACTGTGCCGGGTCATGCGTATGAATATCTATCCGATCGGCGGGGAATACGGATACTGAAAACACTGCCTTTGTCCACCGCGCTCTCGACAGATACTCGGCCGCCGTGGAGTGACGCAATATGCTTTACAATCGCCAGCCCTAAACCAGTCCCCCCCTGTTTACGACTGCGGCTCTTGTCGACTCTGTAAAAACGCTCGAACAGCCGCGGCAAATGCCTGGCCGCGATTCCGGGACCTTCGTCTACCACCTGAATGCAGGCTTCTGAATTTTCTTCCCTGCAGATTACGTGAATCACGGTGTTCTCGTGCCCGTATTTCACAGCGTTGTCAATCAGATTGCCAACGGCTTCTTCAAGCAATCTTGCGTTGGCGACACAGCGCACAGGGGGTTGGTATTCCTTCTCTATTCGCATACCCCGATTCCGCGCAGCTGATGCATAAGGCCTGGCGGCAGAATTCAAAACATCAGCCAATTCAAGTTCCGTAAATTCCGCTGTTTCTCTCTGATCAAGATGTTCAACACTTGAGAGGACTAAAAGATCGTCCAGAATCGACTGCAATCTTTCGGTTTGCCGCAGGATGATTCTCAAAAAACGCTTGTGAGGAGAAGTTTCAGGAGTCTCCTCCTGTAAAGTATCAGCAAAACCGCGAATGGAGGTTATAGGGGTCTTGAGTTCATGCGATACATTCGCCACAAACTCCTGGCGCACGGTTTCAAGTTTTCTCAACCTGGTTACGTCATTCAGTACGATAATAGCACCTATTTTCCGCCCGTTGCTTCCGCGCAATACGGCGCCATGCGTCTGTAAATAACAATCTTTATCCGGGAGATATATTTCGCCTTCGACAACTTCCTCAGTTGCGAGACTTTCATCGGCAATCTTCAGAAAATCCGCGTTCCGGGCCACTTCTTCAATATTCCGGCCGCGTACCGCTGACTTGTCAAAATCCAGCAATTTTGCGCTCGCCTCATTGGCCCGGATGAGCCGCTTTTCGGAATCGATCGCAATGACACCTTCAATCATGCATGACAACAGCGCTTCACGTTCGTCCCGCTGTCTTGCCACCGTACTGATTCTCTCGTTAAGCTGTTCCATCATGTGATTCATCGCGTCAGCCACTAAGTCAATTTCCGTTATACCCGTCCGGGGCTGGATTTTCTCGAATGCACCACGTCCAAAGGCTTCAGCGCTGTTCTTCACTCGTTCAAGCGACAGAGCTATACCTCGCGATATCAACAGGCTGGCAATCAGTCCGGCCGCCAGCACAGTCAATCCCGCATAAGCCAGCTTCTTACTCATTTCAAAAAGAGCTTTGTGAATACCGGCAACAGATACTGCCACACGAATAACTGCAACTTGTTCATTTCCGTCCAATAACGGAATTGCGATATATTTCATCTCTTCATCTACAGTTTTGCTGTACCGCTTCGAATGACCCTCCCTGCCCGCCAAAGCAGATCGAACTTCCGGGCGATTTGAATGATTGCCCATAAGTTCCGGGTCGTGTTCACTGTCCCCCGCAACCTCGCCTGAAGGTAAAATAACGGTCACCCTGTAGCCCGATGTTTCACCAAGAGATTTGCAGATCCGGTCGATATGAACGGGCTCAAGATCTCCGGCCAAAGGCTTCAGCCTTTCTGCAACAAGGGAAACAGCTGCACCAAGGCTTGCTGTTCTGCGGTACTCGTCGAATTCGATAAATGTCCGGCGCGAATACCATGCAACGGTAATAACCGACATTACCGTAATTGTCAAAAATGCCGGGAAGATTCTCCAGAACAACGATCTCCGTCTTGTCATTCGGTTTTTTATTCCCTGAAACGGTAACCGACGCCCCGCACCGTTTCTATGCACTTGCCGGCGGGTCCGAGTTTTTTCCTCAATCCCGCGACCTGTACGTCCACCGACCGGTCCGTTACGGCGTAGTCCTCGCCTCTTACGGAGTCCACAATCTGATACCGGGTAAAGACCCAGCCCGGACGCCTGGCCAGAAACTCGAGTATCTGGAACTCCGTAAACGTCAGGTTTACCGGTTCCCCTTTGATTTTTACTTCGCGTTTTCCCGGATGGATTTCAATGCCGTGTACGGAAATGATATCAGAAGAACCGGATACGGGCGCCGCGGTGCGTCTCAGTACCGCCCTCACTCTGGCGACCAGCTCCCGGGGTCGAAACGGCTTGGTAATATAATCATCCGCTCCAACTTCCAGTCCCGCCACAATATCGGCTTCTTCGCCCTTTGCAGTCACCATGATAATTGGAATTTTACTGGTCTGTGGTGCGGCTTTGAGCCGCTTGCATACCTCAAGTCCGTCAATTTCGGGAAGCATCAGGTCTAAGAGGATCAACTGGGGCATCTTCGAAACAATTTCTTTTAACGCCTCTTCTCCTGTCTCTGATTTGATAATCGAATAGTTTTCATTTTCAAGAGTATACGATATCAACTCCATTATATCTTCGTCGTCTTCCACTATGATTATTTGTTCTCTGGCCATATGTCGTCCTTTGTCCCTTAGCGCAGCACAACCCCCGCGTATCGGGCATGCTGATTAAAGTCTTTAGCGACCAAGACTGACTGTCAAGTGACTATTGCACGAAGCCTGAAATTACCGTCTGACCCATCTCAACAAGTGATGCTATCATGCTCTACCGTATCCCCGATCATCACCCGAACCTTCCCGTGATGTAATCTTCCGTCTGTTTTTCGTTGGGATTCGTGAACAGTTGCCGGGTTAGGCCGTATTCGATCAGTAAGCCCTCGTAGAAAAAGGCCGTATAGTCCGAAACCCTCGCCGCCTGCTGCATGTTGTGGGTGACAATAATTATCGTATACGATCCACGGAGTTCACCGATGAGATCCTCTATTTTTGCAGTAGCCTTCGGATCAAGGGCGGAAGTCGGTTCATCCATCAACAGGATTTGAGGATCCACCGCCAGCGCCCTGGCTATGCACAGCCTCTGCTGTTGCCCTCCTGAAAGGCCTATCGCATTCTGGTCAAGGCGGTCCTTCACTTCTTCCCATAGCACCGCTTTCCTCAGGCTTTCCTCCACAATCTGCTGAAGCCTGGACCTGGAACTAATACCCGAAACGCGCGGGCCGTAGGCTATATTGTCAAAAATCGATTTGGGAAAAGGGTTGGGCTCCTGGAACACCATGCCCACGGCCTTACGCAAGGCAACCACATCTACCCTGGAAGCGTATATGTTCTGATCGCCAAGAAGCAGTTCTCCTTCGGCACGGCAGAACGGGACAAGATCGTTCATCCGGTTGATCGCGCGCAGAAAAGTGCTCTTACCACAGCCGCTTGGCCCGATAATCGCCGTTACGTGCCCGCTGAGTACCTGCATGGATATTTTTCTAACCGCCTCATTAGATCCGTAATAAACCGAAAATCCGTTTGCGGTCAGTACGGAACTGTTTCCTTCCACGGCTTCCCTTGCGTCCGGCAGTGCCGCCTGCGGATGAACGCTCAATTCCATGGGTGACATACCTGTTACCTCCTTATCATCTGAGCCTGCGCGAGATTCGGGCGCGCAGAATTATTGCCGTCACATTCAGCAGAAGCACCAGCCCAACGAGGGCAAGGACCATGCCGTACTGCACGTGCGCTATTTCCTCTACGGCTTCATGCTCGCTTACAATTGAATAGATGTTGGCCGGCATCGCGGGACTTGCCCTAGTAACAATCTCCCACGGCAGAATGGGTTCTCCGACCGCGACAGCGGCCGTGAATAGAATAGGGGCGGTTTCTCCGGCGGCCCGGCCCATACTGATAATTATGCTGGTAATTATTCCCGGAAGAGACGCCGGCAGAACAACCTTCACAATGGTGTGCCATTTGGTGGCTCCGAGCCCCAGAGAAGCTTCCCTGTAGGCTTTAGGCACGGCCAGTATTGCCTCTTCAGACGCCCGGATAACCGTAGGCAGAACAAGCATTGCAAGAACCAGGCACCCGACAAGAACGCTTTTGCCTTCCGACACCTTTAAAGTATTAATAAAGAACGCCAGCCCGAAAAGCCCGAATACCACACTGGGCACACCGGCCAGAGTACTGATACAACTGCGAAGAAGACTGATGAAACGCCCCTGGCTGGCGTACTGCGTAAGGTATATGGCCGAAATGACACCCACAGGCGCCGCGAAAAGCATCGCGCCGAGGGTCAGATAGATAGTACCGAGAAAAGAGCCCCAGATTCCGCCGAACATATAACTGTCCCTCTGCTCGTCGAAAAGAAAACGCCAGTAGAAAGTTCTTCGCGGCAGAAGCATCTCCCCGGCGTTGGCTTTGCAGTAATCAAACATCGGTTCAATTGCCGTGCCCTGGAAATCCCGGCTTCGCGGGACCTTTACCGGGGTGCCCATGGCGCCGGGCTTTTCAAAAACGTATTCCGTTCTGTAGAGCAGACTGTCGAGATGTTCCTGAGCGAGATTCCACCTTCTCTGCCCGTATTTCTGCCGCAGGAGTGGAAGGTCGGCCTCTACGTTGTCGTCCGGAAGCGGCCCGAGCAGGTCTCTTACCAGCTTCTTTATTTCGCAGTAATCCTTGATATTGTGCCGGGCCTTGAGCTTGTCCAGCCTTGTTTTAAGAGCAGGGGCCGACCAGCCTACCTCCGTATTGTACATAGAAACCAGTCTCTCCACGCAATGTTCGCGGCGTACGATTTTCCGCTCCAATTCCGCATTGGACTTTCCTGCCTCAACCGCCTCTTCGAGAAATGACCAGAACGGTCTCTCGTACTCCGCCATCATTCGATAAACGGGTTCCCGGGCTTGCTCCGCCAGGGCCAGTTCCTTTTCAACGGCCGCACGGTTGCCGCGGCCGTATTCCTCGAGAAAAAACTCTTTTCTCTCAACGGTTTCCTTGAAAACGAAGGCGGATATTCCTTTTGTGAGAATAGGGATTATCAAAACGGCCAGCGCGCACCCCATCAATACAAGCGAGAACACCCCGAGACCCGTAAAGGACCGGTCAAGAACTCTGCGCGTATACAGATCCACTCTTCAGCCCTTCAGTTTTTTCTTTGTGCGGCGAACCGCCCACTCACTTATGACATTGCAGATAAAGGAAAATACCAGCAGGAAGAAACCAAGCGCGAACAGCGCGTGATAATGAGCTGACCCGGTTGTCTGATCCGCCTCACCCATTTCCAACGCTATGGTAGCGGTAAGGGTGCGTACCGGAGTAATAAGATTATACCATGGATCCGGCACTTCAAAGGCGTTTCCGGCGGCCATCAGAACCAGCATTGTTTCCCCGACCGCCCTCATCACACCGAGAAGTACCGCCGCCACTATCCCGCCGCTCGCCGCGGGCATGATAACACGCAGTACAGTCTCGGCCCGGGTCGCTCCCAGGGCATAACTGCCGGCTCTCATGTCCCTGCCCACCGCGGTCAGAGCGTCCTCGCACACGCTCACCACTGTGGGTACAGCCATAACCGCCAGCCAGATGGATGCGTTAAGAGCGTTTACCCCGCTGGCTATCTTGATTGCGTTTACCCTCTGGCTGAGCAGGCTCATTCCCCAGAAGGCCAGCGCCCCCAGGACAGCAGTTACAGCCCACCTTGCAAAAGATTTAGCGGCGCCTCTTACCCTGGGCGTAAATAAATCCCCGGCCACAAATACAGCAATCAGGATGAGCGGCCCGGCAACAGCCCAGAGCCCCACGGCCAGAATATGACCTCCTTCTCTCTGCAGGAGAGGCGCGAATACAACCAGCGCGAAAAAGCCGTAAGCTACCGACGGTATTGCCGCCAGGAGTTCGATTACAGGTTTCACTACCTGGCGCACCTCAAAGGAAATCACGTCGCTGAGGCAGATTGCCGCCGCAACGCCGAGAGGAACAGCCAGCAGACATGACCCGATCGTTACCAGAGCCGTTCCCACGAATATGCCCAGAGCTCCGAAAGACGCGGGATCACCAGTCGGCCTCCACGAATCCGAGTGAAAAAAGGATCCCAAACCGTGCATACGGAAATACGGAAGGCTGTCCTTGAAGATGAAAGCAATAATGAAAAGTATACCTGCGGCGGACACGAAAGTGACGCCGAACAGGAAAGATTCTCCTAAAAGTTTCATGAAATGCCTTCGCCCGTTTGCCCGGCTGGTCATCATCAGGGAGGGCATTTCAAGCGTCCGGTCTGAACTCATCATTGCTGTACTGCCTCGCCGCTTAAAGTTTTTACCTTTGTCAGCATTCGTATTTAATATCCGGGCGTTGTCTCCATGTTCAGGTAATGTTAGAAAATTGTTAGCACGGGAATGTCTTTCGGCTCAGGCGCAGTTACAAACAAAAGCGGCCCGGCCAGCGGGAGGCGTATCGCCTTGCCCCGCCGACCGGACCGTCCGGGCTGGTTCTGGTTTCCTGTCCCGGAAACTAACCCAAGCTAATCAGTAATTTGTTACAGGAACAAAACCGACGCCCTTGACCATTTCCTGGCCAACTCTCGTCAGATGCAGTGTTACAAGCGCGTGCACGTGACTGACCAGCCTGGGATAGCCGTTCGTGAACATGAACAGCGGCCTTGATACCGGATAT
>JAWODU010000081.1:0-12096 GCA_046483125.1 Kiritimatiellia bacterium | reverse complement strand
GCCGTCGCCTGAGAAAAAGGTCCACAGCCTGCCGCCGAGGAAAAAGGCGGAGTACTGGCGCTGTTTGTCTTTTGTCCGGAACTTGCCGAGGACCCTGTTGGGCTGAAAGCGGAAGCGGGGCCTGCACCACAGGGTAAAGGAGAGATTGCTCGAGACATTAAGAGCGGTGTTGGTGCCGAAGGAGACGTAGTCGTTCCTGCCGTCGAGGTTAAGGGCTCCGTTTTGGAAATCGGCCCCATGCCGCAGTTCACCGTTTATAATGCCTTCTATTGTCTCGCTGGCGTCATTGGTAAGCGGCCAGTAGCAGAGAATCTTGTGCCGGTTGTCGGCGAGTGTGGGATGGGAAGCGCTGTCGGCGGGGTCGGTGTCGAAAAACTCTTCGAGTTCAGTGGAAAAGCCGTCTCGGTCGGGGTCGTCCATCGTTTTGCCGGGACCGGCAGGCCCCGCAAATGCGAGAAGTACGACTTGAGGTAAAACGATGACAAGCAACACACCAGCTGCCCAGCCGCTCCAGTTACACCAGACCCGCGGATCACCCCCGTTACGCAAGTGTTCTGCTTTATTTCTATCGAAGCTCACAACATATGCCCCATTTTGTCGCGTTTCACGCTCAGGTAACGCTTACTGTGATGGGTCGGAGGGCAGACGATCGGAATGCGTTCGACTATCTTGAGACCGTATCCCTCAAGCCCTATGATTTTCTGAGGGTTATTGGTCATGAGCCGGATTTCGCTCAGTCCAAGATCCGCCAGTATCTGCGCTCCTATGCCGTAATCCCGCAAGTCGGCTTCAAAACCGAGATGTTCATTAGCTTCCACCGTATCGAGACCGCGTTCCTGAAGTTCGTAGGCATGAATCTTATTCGCAAGGCCTATCCCCCTGCCCTCCTGACGCATATACAGAAGAACGCCCACGCCGTTCTCCGCTATCATTTTCAGTGCTCCCTTCAACTGATTGCCGCAATCGCACCTGAGCGAACCGAAAACATCCCCGGTAAGGCATTCACTGTGAACCCGGACCGGCACCGGTTCTTCAGCTTCTTCCGGCCTGCCCATGACCAGCGCAACATGATGTTCTTCATCTACGCGCGACCTGTACAGACGCAGGGTGAAAGTCCCGTATCCGGTCGGCAGGTTGACCGACCTTATAAATTCCACCATTTTCTCCCTCTTGTGGCGGCAGGCTATCAGCGCGGCTATCGAAGTCATCCTGAGACCGTGACGTCTCGAAAACTCCCGCAGGTCCGGAAGACGCGCCATACTGCCGTCGTCGCGCAGGATTTCGCAAATCACCCCGGCGGGAGAGAAACCTGCAAGCCGGGCAAGATCCACGGCGGCCTCAGTATGACCCGCGCGCCGGAGCACTCCTCCGGACACCGCTTCCAGCGGAAAAACGTGTCCCGGGCTCACCAGTTCCCTGCCGGTGCGCTTCCTGTCCACAAGCCTGGAAATAGTTACAGCGCGGTCCCGCGCGCTTATACCCGTGGATATTCCGTCCGCCGCGTCAACGGATTCCATGAATGCCGTACTGAAAGCATCGCCGTTTCCTTTCAGAGCCATTCGTGACAGACCCAGTTCACCCAGGCGCTCCCCGGACATCGGAACACAAATCAAGCCGCGGCCGTACCTTGCCATGAAATTCACGGTCTCGGCGGTGGCTTTTTCAGCCGCCATTACCAGATCACCCTCATTCTCCCTGTTCTCGTCGTCTGTTACGATCACGATTTCGCCGCGGCGTACGGCAGATACAACCTCTTCGATATCGTCAAACACGGTATTTCTCCAAAAAGAAAACCCGGCACACAGAGTCCCGGGTTATAAAGACAGGCCGTCTTCTCCCATCCAGACTATACTGTCGGCCACGGAGTTACACCGTGTCGGTCCGCCGCGCCGGACACTGCCCGGCAACGGAAGATTCGCGGGCTTTTACCGCCGGTCGGGATTCCGCCCGGCTCTAGCGCCGGACTCACCCTTTCCCGAAGACTCACTACACATATATTTTTGCAACACGCTTATTAAACGATAATCCGCGGAAGTGTGCAAGGGGAAATACTTCCTTCTGGTCTTCGTCCCGCCGGTATGCTTTATTCTGCCGGATGGAGACCAAAACTGCTAATTCGCAAACTGACCCGCGGGAACCCCCTGTAGTCGGCCTCTGCAGGTGTCGCGGATACGATGCAGGCGTGCAGGAATCAATCCGCTCTTTGTTTAAATTGACGGGAGGGCTCGCCAGCTTTGTCAAACCGGGCATGTCCGTTCTCGTAAAGCCCAATCTCCTGAGCGACCGAACTCCCGAACGCGCCGTAACAACTCATCCGGAAGTAGTCCGCGCCGTCATACGTGAAGTTAAATCCTGCCGTGCCCGGCCGTTTATCGCGGACAGTCCGTCCCACGCCGTAAAACTCGAAAGAGTGTGGAGGGAAACCGGTATGGGCTCTGTCGCAGAACAGGAAAATATCCCTTTGGTCAGTCTCGAGAAAGAAGGCGTCAAGACCGTGGAGCACCAAGACTACACTTTCAGACTCGCAAGGCCGGTGCTTGACGCCGATTTCATAATAAACATACCCAAGGTGAAAACGCACGTGCTGACAAGACTGACTGCCGCGGTTAAAAACACGTACGGGTTTCTGCCCGGCTACCAGAAGACCCGTTTACACGCCGTGTACCCTACTCCCACGGAATTCGGAAACATGCTGAGGGCGCTGTGCTCCGCAGTTGGACCGGGGCTCAATATCGCCGACGGAATAATCGCCATGGAAGGCAAAGGTCCGTCAGGCGGCTCCCCCGTTACCCTTGGACTGCTGGCTGTTTCTTCAGACGCGCAGGCCCTTGATACGGTATTATGCCGGGTGCTGGGCATATCTCCCGGGACAGTTCCTTATCTGGCTCGCCAGTCGCCATACGATTCGGTCAAAACAACAGGTTCCTCCCTCGAGGATCTTCAGCCCGACTGCTTTGCTCTCCCCCCTTCTCTGCCCCGCAGGCTCATCCCGGGTGCGCTGGTCAGGCTTATCTCACCTCTTGTGTGGATAAGACCCCGTCTGACCGGGCACTGCGTCGAGTGCGGCAGATGCATGGAGGCATGCCCCGTGGGAGCGCTCACATTGCCGTCAATGCCCCGGGAGGCGCACGGCCCCGAAATTGACAGCTCAAAATGTATCGGGTGCTGCTGCTGCACGGAAGTATGCCCCGAAAACGCCCTTACAATGACCAGAAGTCCGCTTCTTAAGCTCGGCGGACTGCTGAAAATGCAATGAAAACGCCGATTAAGCATATTTCGGAATATGCCCTGCTCAGGCTGACGGCGCTGGTCGTCAACCTGCTCCCCTACCGCGTCGCTCTGCTCCTGTCCTGGTTCATGGCGGCGGTCGCTTTTTACGTCTTTCGCTTCAGGGTTACTGCCGCCGCTTCAAGAATCCGGGAGGTTTTCGGTGATGAAATCGGCCAGAGGCGAATACGCCGCATTGCCTGGCTTTCGTGGCGCAACACGGTTTTTACTTTGATTGAAACCCTCCGTTTTCCACGAATGACGAAACAATTCACGAATTCCGTCATGGATTACGGTGATCTGATGGAAAAGCTTGATACCGCACGCAAAGACGGAACAGGGGCGATCATCGCCACTGCGCACATGGGGTCATGGGAAATGGCCGGAGTACTGTGCCGTCTGCACGACATTCCTGTATTCTATATAGTGGCACCCCAGAGAAACCTCCTGGTGAGCCGCTATTTCAACCGGCTCCGGTCCGCTCCGGGCATAACAGTTATAACCAGGGGCGGCAACGCTATGAAGGAAGTCATCAAACGACTTCGGGCAGGAGGTGTTCTGGCGATTCTGCCCGACGTGAGAGTGCGCACTAAAGGTTTACAGGTGCCCTTTCTTGGAGGGGAGGCAAACGTCGGCACGGGGACCGGTCTGTTCGCCCGCCATATGAATGTTCCCATAGTGCCGTGCATTATAACGCGCGCAGGCTGGACCCGTCACAGAATAAGGGTCCATGACCTGATCTACCCGGGGAAAGAGCCCGACAGGTACCAGGATATTCGCAGGATGACGGAACAGACCCTGGGCATTATCGAAAAGGCGATCCGTCTCGAGCCGGAACAATGGTTCTGGTTTAACAGCAGGTGGATTCTCGATCCCGTCAAAAAAGAAGGGGACCGGCGCGCAGGCGCTGATCCCCTTTCTTAGAATTAATCCCGGCAACGTGCTACTCTCCCGCCACCGACTGTGACAGTACCATCGCCGCTGAGGCCCTTCACGGCCGTGTTCGGAATGGAAACGGGTGTTACCTCCTCGCCATGGTCACCGGGAAAATCGTTATAATACAGAGTCGGGTAAACAAATCTGCCGAAGTCGTGAATTCCATTTCGATGATTTACATCGAAAATGAGAATGCGGCCAAGCCTCACGGCTAATTAGTACTGGTCAGCTGAATCCGTTGCCGAACTTACACTTCCAGCCTATCAAGGTCGTAGTCTTCAACCTGCCTTCAGATCCGTCTTTCGACGGAAAGGGAAATCTGGTCTTGGAGGAGGCTTGGCGCTTAGATGATTTCAGCGCTTATCCTTTCCGTACATAGCTACCCAGCAATGCTCCTGGCGGAACAACTGGGACACCAGAGGTACGCCATTCTCGGTCCTCTCGTACTGGAGAATGCTCTCCTCAAATTTCCTGCGCCCACAGTGGATAAGGACCGAACTGTCTCACGACGTTCTGAACCCAGCTCGCGTACCGCTTTAATTGGCGAACAGCCAAACCCTTGGGACCTTCTCCAGCCCCAGGATGCGATGAGCCGACATCGAGGTGCCAAACCGCGCCGCCGCTATGGACGCTCGGGCGCGATAAGCCTGTTATCCCCGGAGTACCTTTTGTCCGATGAGCGATGGCGCTACCACTAGCAACCACCGGATCACTATGTCCTGCTTTCGCATCTGCTCGACCTGTCGGTCTCGCAGTTAAGCCCCCTGTCTACCATTGCGCTCTACGCATGATTGCCGACCATGCTGAGGGGACCTTCGAGCTCCTCCGTTACAATTTGGGAGGAAACCGCCCCAGTCAAACTGACCCTCTGAAACTGTCCCCCGTCCGGATTCACGGAATGAGGTTAGACATCTAACCTGACAAGGCTGGTATTTCACTGATGACTCCGCCGCTCCTGACGAAGCGACATCAAAGTCTCCCAGCTATGCTACACATGTCAGACCAAACACCAATATCAGATTACAGTAAAGGTTCACGGGGTCTTTCCGTCCTACTGCGGGTATCCGGCATCTTCACCGGAACTACAATTTCACCGAGATCCTCGTTGAGACAGCGCCCAGATCGTTACACGATTCGTGCAGGTCGGAACTTACCCGACAAGGAATTTCGCTACCTTAGGACTGTTATAGTTACAGCCGACATTCACCGGGGCTTCGGTTCGGAGCGATCCCCGCCGAAGCGGGGGGGAACCCCTTACCTTAACCTTTCGGCATTGGTCACGCGTCACACTCTATACATCCTCTTGCGAGTTAGCAGAGTGCTATGTTTTTGGTAAACAGTCGCCTGGGCCGTTTCACTGCGCCTCCCAGTTACCTTTGTCCGCGGGATGCGAACGCCGGCACCTGAAAGGACCCCTTCTTCCGAAGTTACGGGGCTAGATTGCCGAGTTCCTTAACGAGGTTTCTCTCGCGCGCCTTAGTATTTTCAACCATCCCACCTGTGTCGGTTTAGGTACGGTTGCTCGCCCGGCTCGCTAGAAGTTTTTCTTGGCAACATGGCGTCAATCGATCCGTCTCACCCGAGGGCTCGACGTCCCATCACCTTTCAAGTTAACGCCGCGGCGGATTTGCCTGCCGCAACACCTCTACGGGTTTGGACCACCACTTCCAATCGGTGGCCGACCTAGCCTCTTGCGTCACTCCATTGCTCAAATGCCGGGCAGGCAGTACAGGAATATTAAACCTGTTGCCCATCGCCTACGCCTTTCGGCCTCGGCTTAGGGGCCGACTAACCCTGGGAGGACGAACCTTGCCCAGGAAACCTTGGGATTTCGGCGTCCCGAATTCTCATCGGGATTTTCGTTACTCATGCCCGCATAATCACTTCTATCCAGTCCACGGTCGGTTACCCTTCCGCTTCAACCCGGATACAACGCTCCTCTACCACATCCCGACTCTCCGAAGAGGCCGGAACATCCGCAGCTTCGGCAGCAGATTTCAGTCCCGATCATTTTCGGCGCGGAATCACTCGACTAGTCAGCTGTTACGCACTGTTTAAATGATGGCTGCCTCTAAGCCAACATCCTAGCTGTCTATGCAATTCCACATCCTTAGTCACTAAACCTGCTTTAGGGGCCTTAGCCGGCGGTCTGGGCTGTTTCCCTTTCGACCGTGAAGCTTATCCCCCACGGTCTGACTCCGCACGTGACTGGGACGGCATTCGGAGTTTGGTTGGTGTCGGCATCCTGGTAGGGACCCTATACCATTCAGTGCTCTACCTCCGTCCCGAGCATTCGTGCAGGCTAACCCTCAAGCTATTTCGAGGAGAACCAGCTATCACCGAGTTTGGTAAGCCTTTCACTCCAACCCACAGCTCATCCAAGGATTTTTCAACATCCACTGGTTCGGCCCTCCACTTCCTGTTACAGAAGCTTCAGCCTGGCCATGGGTAGCTCACTCGGCTTCGGGTCTACAGCATGCGACTCGGACCCTCATTCGCACAAGGCTACTGAGGGCATTGCGCACATTTCGCACTCGCTTTCGCTTCGGCTCCCCCGTCAGTCGACGGATTAACCTTGCCACACACTGTAACTCACGGGCTCATTATGCAAAAGGCAAGCGGTCATCCGTCAGTTGACGGACTCCCACAGCTTGTAGGTACATGATTTCAGGTACTGTTTCACTCCCCTAACAGGGGTTCTTTTCACCTTTCCCTCGCGGTACTAGTTCACTATCGGTCACCAGTTAGTATTTAGCCTTGGGGGGTGGGCCCCCCGGGTTCAAGCAGGGTTTCACGTGCCCCGCTTTACTTGGGATACCTCGAGGCCTTCTTCGAATTTCGCCTACCGGACTATCACCGTCTATGGTCGGACTTTCCAGACCGTTCAACTATTCTACGAAGTACCGTATTGAGGTCCCGCAACCCCCCGGTGCAAGCACCGGGGTTTGGGCTGATCCGCTTTCGCTCGCCACTACTCACGGAATGGTCCGTCAATTGACGGATTGTTTTCTTTTCCTCAGGGTACTGAGATGTTTCACTTCCCCTGGTGTCGCTTTCCGCACCTATGTATTCAGTACGGAATGACTCCGCATTACCGGAGCCGGGTTTCCCCATTCGGAAATCCCCGGATCAAAGCGTGTTTGCCGCTACCCGAGGCTTATCGCAGCTTACCACGTCCTTCCTCGCCTACTGGTACCAAGGCATCCACCATGCACCCTTATGCACTTGGCCGCAAAAGTATATTCACTCTCGGCTATCCATCATACTCCGCAGAGCAGATGGATGAATTGCCTACCCTTCTCTATATCAATTGTCAAAGAACAAAAGAACCGTTCAAGGTTCAAAATCGTTCAAGGATCAAGGTTAACCTTGATCCCTGCCCGATGCTCAACCTTGCCCCAGCCCTGGTAACAAAGCATCTTAACCGGCCTGCCCGCCGTAGCCTCGGCGAAGGCTGGTGGGCGTGCCTGGTCTCGAACCAGGGACCTCGTCCTTATCAGGGACGCGCTCTAACCAACTGAGCTACACGCCCGAAATACTCAACGCCGGGCATCGTTTGCCCGGGCGTAGTTCGCAACGAACACCCAGTGGCCCGGCTTCGTCAGCTCGCTTCGCTCACTATGCCGCACCAGACTGCGTACTCCGCTTCTCTGCGGATGAAGCCTGGTGGAGGCAACCGGGTTCGAACCGGTGACCCCGAGCTTGCAAAGCTCGTGCTCTGCCGACTGAGCTATGCCCCCGTGTCGAACTCCTGCCGCCAACCGCGACAGACTGGCCGTCTTTAAACGTTTCGAAACCGGAACCGGTGCGATTCAGTCTACTTACGCCTTCGGCGGCTTTCGCCGCCTCCCTCGCCATCCGCCTTCGCATAAGCTCCGGCGCCCTCAGGCGATTGACCTATCCCCGATGTTTTTTATCGGGGAATACTCCTTAGAAAGGAGGTGATCCAGCCACAGGTTCCCCTACGGCTACCTTGTTACGACTTCATCCCAATCACCACCCACACCTTCGGCGCCTGCCTTCCGTCAGATGACGGATTAGCACGGCGACTTCGGGTGCAGACGGCTTTCATGATGTGACGGGCGGTGTGTACAATCCCCGGGAACGTATTCACGGCGCCATAGCTGATGCGCCGTTACTAGCGAATCCAACTTCATGGAGTCGAGTTGCAGACTCCAATCTGAACTGAGGCCGGCTTTCAGGATTTGCTCCACCTTGCGGTATAGCTTCCCATTGTACCGGCCATTGTAGCACGTGTGCAGCCCAGAGCATAAGGGCCATACTGACTTGACGTCGTCCCCACCTTCCTCCCGCTTAGTACGGGCAGTCTGTCTAGAGTGCTCAACGATTTAACACCGCTGATAGCAACTAAACATAAGGGTTGCGTTCGTTGCGGGACTTAACCCAACACCTCACGGCACGAACTGACGACAGCCATGCAGCACCTGTGCAGCACCCTCTAAGGACCCTTCCCTTTCGAGAAGGAAGCAGCTGCATGTCAAGCCCTGGTAAGGTTCTTCGCGTTGCATCGAATTAAGCCACATGCTCCTCCGCTTGTGCGGGGACCCGTCAATTTCTTTGAGTTTTAGCCTTGCGGCCGTACTCCCCAGGCGGTGCACTTAACGTGTTAACTCCGGCACGGAGAGGGTCAAAACTCCCCACACCAAGTGCACACAGTTTACGGCTGGGACTACCAGGGTATCTAATCCTGTTCGCTACCCCAGCTTTCGTGCCACAGTGTCAGTACTATTCCAGAGAGCCGCCTTCGCCGCCGGTGTTCTTCTTGATATCAACGCATTTCACCGCTACACCAAGAATTCCGCTCTCCCATCCTAGACTCCAGTACCGCAGTTTCGAGTGCAGTTCCGCCGTTGAGCGGCGGGATTTCACACCCGACATACGGTACCACCTACGCACGCTTTACGCCCAGTAAATCCGAACAACGCTTGCCACCTCTGTGTTACCGCGGCTGCTGGCACAGAGTTAGCCGTGGCTTCCTCTTGAGGTACCATCACTGCCCGCCCATATTACTGACGGACTCGTTGTTCCCTCATGACAGGAGTTTACAACTCGAAAGCCTTCATCCTCCACGCAGCGTCGCATTGTCACGCTTTCGCGCATTGCAAATGATTCTCGACTGCAGCCTCCCGTAGGAGTCTGGGCAGTGTCTCAGTCCCAGTGTGGCTGACCATCCTCTCAGACCAGCTACCCGTAAGCCTTGGTGGGCCGTTACCTCACCAACAAGCTGATGGGACGCGGGTTCCTCCACAAGCGACAGGTCCCGAAAGATCCCCGCCTTTAATATCCATGCCATGCGACATGGTACCGTATCCGGTATTAGCTCCGCTTTCGCGGGGTTATCCCGGACTCGAGGGTAGATTACCCACGCGATACTCACCCTTGCGCCACTCTCCACCACGGTTTATCTCCCGAAGGATCAAAACCAGGGCTTCCCGTTCGACTTGCATGCCTAATCCACGCTGCCAGCGTTCGTTCTGAGCCAGAATCAAACTCTCCATTGAAATCGCAAGACTGCTCCGTCTTTCAACGGCTCAATCTTTTCTGCAAGTTTAACCCCGGCATAAGTATGTGATGACGAATCACACCGCTTCCGATTTGAAGCGTCAAAAACGAGCCATTCTGTTGTCAAAGAACTTTCAAGCCACAAAAAACCCCTTCCTCCTTCGGGCTCTTCAAAGCAAGTCGAAGAAGCAACGGGCATTAACGGCTACTACTGCTTTCTTCAGTAGTCAGAACGGAAAATAGCACTATGCATTTCCTTTGTCAACCCCTTTGCAATATTTTTTTTCGGCCTTCAGGAGGGGTGGGTTAGAGATAACCGATGGAGGGTGTTTGCCTCGGCGCAGTTCCGAGGAAGCGGGGCGAAGACGGGGCCGGTGGTTATTGGCCTTGATACACGGGCACCGCCGCGGCTATTATTCGGCAAGGAAGGAGGAAACCTGATAACCGACTGCTATGAAGCCCGATCTGGTAATCGCGCTGGATATCCCCGTTTCCGAAGAGATCGCCCCTGTTCTTGACGCCCTGCCGGAAGAAACAGCCTGGTACAAGGTGGGGCTGGAACTGTTCTCGGCCGCGGGACCGGACTGCCTCAAAGCGCTCAAATCCAGGGGCAAAAACATCTTTCTGGACCTCAAACTGCACGATATCCCCCGCACCGTCTCACGCGCTGTCGACCGTCTCAGTTGCCTGGGAGTCTCACTTATAACTGTTCACGCGTCCGGCGGCCGGGCAATGCTTGAAGCCGCGGCAAACGCGGCACGGCGGCACGGCTCCTCGGCTCCCAGGATCGCGGCGGTAACGCTTCTGACAAGCCTGGACGACAACGATCTCGCCTGCATGGGGATATCGGGAAAAACAGAGCAGCACGCCATGGCGCTGGCGCGGCTGGCTGTTGAAGAAGGTATTGACGGGGTAGTGTGCTCCGCAAAGGAAACCGCTTTGTTCAGATCAGAACTGGGCCCGGACGCGCTTATTGTCACTCCCGGAATCAGGCCTTCCGGCTCTCCCGCGGGCGACCAGAAGCGCGTGGTTACTCCCGCTGAAGCGGTACGTGCAGGAGCGAATCTGCTGGTTGTCGGCCGCCCGATACTCCAGGCGGAAAATCCGCGCGCGGCAGCCGAACGCGTCCTGGCGGAGATCGCCTCGGCAACGGCAGACCGGGGCTCGAAATGAATCCCTCCAGCCTTCCCTCTGTTCACAGAATACTCAAAAAGGAATACGATCAGCGGCACGCTCCGGTAACGAAACTGGCATCCAGAAGCAAAGGAGATCCGTTCAGGGTACTGGTAGCGACAATCCTGAGTTCACGCACGAAGGATGAAACCACGAGCGCGGCGTGCGAGAGGCTTTTCAGGGTCGTGAAAACACCGCGGGAACTCTCACGTCTTTCGGAAGCCAGGCTCAGGACGCTTATCTATCCAGTGGGTTTCTACCGCACAAAGGCAAAACACCTCAGATCCATGGACAGAATACTCAGAAAAAGGTTCAATGGAAAGATTCCGGCCCGTATAGACGATCTCTGTTCACTCCCCGGCGTTGGCCGCAAGACCGCAAATCTCGTTATGACCGCCGCTTTCGGAAAGCCTGCGGTCTGCGTGGACGTGCATGTCCACCGGATCTGCAACAGGCTCGGGCTCCTCAAAACCCGCACCCCCCTGGAGACTGAAAACGTATTGAGAGAAATTCTCCCCGTACGTTACTGGAAGACATGGAATGCCTGCCTGGTTTCCTATGGACAGACAATCTGCACTCCCGGAATCCCCAAATGCAGCGAATGCCGCCTGTATCGCTATTGCAGTAGAGTCGGAGTCGGCAAGGACAGCCGGACCAGACAATGAGAATAGACGGCAAAACCCTGAAACGTATTACCGCGTATTGGCCTTACGCCGTCCTGGTTCTAATTGTATGCGTCTTCGGAATATACAGGGTACGCAACTTCGTACCGGGACATTCCGAGTCCGACCTGGACGCGTACTTCTTCCTGGCCAAACAGATGGCGCGCTTCGATCCCGTCGCGGTAACAACCGACACTCCGTTCCTGTATCAACAGCATCCCTGGGTGGAAACCGTTGAAGGCAGAATAACCGCCAAGTTCGCGCCCGGCTATCCTCTGCTGATGGCCCCTTTCTACTGGTTATTCGGCGATAACGGACTTTTCCTGGTGAGCCCCGTGGCGGCAATGCTTACGGTAATCGCAGCTTTCCTGCTTTTCCGTCTCTGGATGTCCGACGGCGCGGCCTTGCTTGCCCTCACTGCAATGTGCGTGAACCTAACATTCTTTTTCTATTCGGGTTATCCCCTTGCCCATTCGGCAAATGTCTGCCTGGTAACGTGGGGAATGTACGGCCTGTGGCGCTGGATGGGGCAAAC
>JAWODU010000047.1:0-5936 GCA_046483125.1 Kiritimatiellia bacterium | reverse complement strand
AGCGTATACGACAAAGGGTGGCGGTTAAGTGTGCGATTAAGTGTCCCAACTCGTCCTACATCCATTTTTCATGGAACTTTTGACACTACCTCTTTCAGTATTTACAGGATTGGGGAGGGCAGGCTATTTCATTGTCCCCGGTTGTTTGCGAACTGCTTCTATCGAAGCAGTATTTTAACAACGCCGCTGTTCCACATTTCCTGTACTTTCTTCTGGAATGCTTGAATTTTCGAAACGCGTTCGGCTATGAACCTGTCGTTTTCATCCATTGTTTCGTCGGAATCGTCGTGTTCTTCCAGGTTCGCGGCCGTTTGGTTGATAAGCCGGGCGGAGTTCTCCATGCGTTTCCCCGCGAGGTCGGCAAGGATGTTCTTTATTATGGAGCCCAGCGCATCCGTTGCGATGTAATAGTCTTTACGATCGCCTTTGATCCATACCTTCTCAAGCGCTCCCCATTGCTCGAGCTGGCGCACGCCCATGCTGGCGCTCCCTTTGCTGATTCCGAGGGCGCTGGTGAGGTCATCGAGCGAACGCGGATCGGGCGTGAAATAAAGATAAGCGAAAATCTGCCCCAGAACCCGGCCTATTCCCATGGACTGGGTGGTATGGCCGACGGCTTCGACCATGCGCCTGACAATTTCTTCGTAATCGTCTTTCGGGCTCATGTGCGCGGCAGTTGCTCCAGTTGCATGTGGTCGGGGTAGACGGCGAGATAACTGACGGGTTCCTCCGTCCATGCGCCGGTGTTGAAATATTTCACGCCTTTTATCACGGTTTCCTCGGGGTAGTGTGTATGGCCGCAGGTGACCGCCTCGTATCCGTTTTCTCTGGCGTATTCAACGGCGTTAAGGGCCACGCTTCTGCGCAGTACCCGGTAGAGGGGCATCCATTTCTTAGCGTAAAAGGCCACGTGAACCGAATCGGCGCCCAGCAGTATGCGCAGTCGATGAAAGGCGCGGAACGCGAGCACGAAGGGCCTGTTGTACGGCAATACGTTATCGAAGTGCGCCCCGTGCGCTATGAAAAGGCGCTTGCCCAGATTATGACAGGGCGCGAACCGTATCCGGGCGAGGTCGTCCATGACGTATACCTCATCGTGATTGCCGCGTATCCAGATTACTTCGCGTTGTTCGGATTCCGCCTTTATACGGTCGAGCACCTTCCGGTGTGTTTCCTGCAGGGGGGTGTGCCGCCGGTCCACGACATCTCCGTTAAGAATCAAAGCGGTGTCTGGCGCCAGAGAATCCATAAAGCCGGCAAACTTGCCGGCCATAAAGTACCTGCACCCGATATGGAGGTCGCCGGTTACTATTGCTTCGGGAGCAGGTCCTCCTCTATTGTCGGAATCATTCGGAAGCAAGATCGTTATCCTTATTGACCGTCCGGGCTATTGAAACGGCGACCATTGAAGCGAACATCCAGACGGTCGCGGGCATCTGGAGGTTGAAATCTCCCAGCGAATGAAACCCCATTGCAATCGCGGCGAAAAAGCCGGCCAGAACGGACCAGTACCATTCGTTTCCGGTGGTTTGCCAGTTATTGTCGCGCCTCTGCACCATTTCTCTGCGGATGGCGGTGATGGGAAAGGCCAGCGTGGCGGCGGCGGCCGCAAGAAAGAGCGCCAGTCCGATCAGCCCGTACTCTTCCATGAGCTGGATCCAGTCGCTGTGTACCTGGTAGGAGTGAAAATGCGTGCTGACTATTAAGGGGGGCGTGCCGGTTGTTCTGTCGCCTTCGCCGCTCGCGGCGTAATGCGGCCAGAGATTCTGGTGCATGCCCGGACCTATGCCGAAGAGTTTATTTTCGCCCCAGGCGCGAAGCGCGCCGGCTATCATTCTGCCCCGGCTCGTCGTTTTGAGATGCGTCAACACGTGCGACACCGCCTCGCGCGCCGATTTCCGGCTTGCCCGGTCCCAGTCGAAGTAGTTTTTAAACCGTTCGAAATGCGCGCCGCCGAACACGGCAAAAGCGGCAACCAACACGCCCGCGGCCGCCAGCAGGAAAGATCGTCTCAGCCAGCGGGACAGGGGACGCCACTGGTTGAAACCCCATGCGGCGACGGCAACCGCCAGTACAATTAGAGTCAGCAACCCGCCCCGGGACTTGCTGAGTACCACGCCCAGCACAGCCGGCAAGGCCAGGAGCGCGCCCGATGCCTTAAACAGTATCCCATTGCCTCGCGAAAGGAGAAGGCCGCCTGCAAGGCACAGGCACAGTTCCATGGCTCCCGCGAAATGATCCGGGCAGAAATAACTGCCGGTGGCGCGATGTCCGGTTATGTATCGCTCATAACCTTTTACCCACATGACGTATTCGCTGTTACAGCAGTAGTGATTGATTATTCCGTAGGCGGCCAGGCAGAAGAAATTAACTGCCAGCATTACGGAGAAGCTTTTCATCTGGATCCTGTTCCATCCGAAGACTATTTCCACGCCGAGGAGAAACGGGGTAAAGAAGAGCAGGAAACTGCGCTCGGCGTTCATGAAGACTTCCGCCTGGAGCGCCCGAACCAGCGCGTAGGCGAGGAAGATGAGCCACGCGGTCAGGCAGATACGGACCAGGCGTGCATTCGTCCGGGCTTCGGGGTCATAGACATCGGCATTATGAGGGGAGTGGGAGAGTGACGGCCGGGTCAGTGTCATCAGCCCGAAAAAAAAGACCGAAAGAAACAGAAACGCGGCAAAGACCCAGAACCACCACATTTCCCAGGCGCCGAAAAACCACGGCGCCGGAAGTACTGCAACGCAGGCGCATGTGAACGCAGACCAGGAGAGTATTTTATTGAAGAATTTCAATGGGAAGAAAATATCCGGGCAGACTCCGTCCCCGTGGGTTATGCAGTCATCCGGGGCGACAAGACGCAGAGTTCAATTGATTTTGAACGTATCATAAGCGTGCCCGATCGTCAAGCGCGTCCTGTCCTTCCAACAAGAAACAAGGAACCGGGAACGAGGAACAACAAAACACACATCAGCGTGACTTTTCGACCTGCTCCCTGATCCACGGATACGTAAGCTTGATTCCCTCTTCAAGCGGAAAGCGGGATTTCCACCCGATGGAATAGATCCTGTCGTTGCTGAAGTTGCGTGACTGTACCCCGACGGGGCCTTCGACGTGTTTAACTTTTACTTTTTTCCCTGCGACCTTGCTCACGGTATCCACCAGTTCGTTAACCGACACATATTGGGGACAGCCTATGTTCGTGGGTTGATCCACGTCGGACTGCGTCAGCATGTATATGCCTTCGACCATGTCGTCGACATACGTATAGGAACGAATCGCACTGCCGTCTCCCCATATTTCTATAACGCCGCCGTCTTCGGCCTCTGCGACTTTGCGCGAGATAGCCGCCGGGGCCTTTTCGCGACCGCCCCGCCAGGTACCGTAAGGGCCGTAGCAGTTCTGGAAGCGGGCTATGCGCACGTTCATGCCGTACTTTCTGCCGTAAGCCATCGCGACTCTTTCGGAATAGATTTTTTCCCATCCGTACTCGTTGTCGGGATGCGCGGGAATTGCTTCGTCTTCGTGCATTTCCGGCTCGTCCGGCTGCATGTCGCGGTATACGCATACCGAGGAAGAAAAGAAATAGCGTTTAACTCCCATTTCAGCGGCGTTGTGGGCCATATGGACGTTTATAAGGACGCTGTTGTGCATGATTTCGCACTCCGCCGAGTGTATGAAGCCCATACCGCCCATATCGGCGGCGAGCTGATAGACCTCGTCAAACGTGCCCCCGTTGACCGTGAGCGCTTTGCGGCAGTTTTCTTCCTGCCTGAGGTCGGCCAGGAGAAACTCGTCCGCGGCCGGGGTGCGGAATTCATGTTCCTTGATGTCCACTGCCCTGACCCAGCAGCCTTCATCTTTAAGTTTCTGTACGAGATGCCCTCCGATAAACCCCCCGGCTCCGCATACCAATGCCTTTTTCATATTCCTCTTATACCTCCTGTAATGTGCCGTTTCCCGGCAATCGCACTTACATTTTAAACGTTTCGTTTCCGTTTTCTTCGTACCGGATCTCGTCAACGGGATCCTTTTTCCCTTTGCCGGCAAAAAGACGATTGGGAGCGTTATACACCAATGCGTCGCCGTCGGAAATATTGCAGTAGCCGTGTACCACGCCGGGCGGGACACTTACCACGGCGGGGTTGTTTTCGCCGGCCGTGATTTCGAGCGTGTTCCCGTAAGTAGGCGAATCCGGCCGGTTGTCCCACAGCTTGAGCCTGAATGTTCCGGGGCCCGTAAAGGCGAATGTATCGGTCTGATGCCGGTGAGCGTGGGGGCCGCGGGTTACGCCGGCATGTGTGAGCGAAAGATAGGCCATTGCCGGGAGGATTTCTTCAGGCATCTCGTCGGAACGGAAGATTTCGGACAGCCAGCCTCTGTCGTCGGTGTACCTTGCGGGGTGAGTCACACATACGCCTTCAATATTTCCCTCGGTCCATTCCATAGTAGATGTCCTTTACCCCGGGAGTTTTAAACAGGATCTACCCAGGCTCCGTCCGTTAGCGACGGACTACGCCGGGCAGGCAGGATTTACAGGATCAAAGGCCATGCAATATGTTGTCAATTATGCGGTGATGCCCGCATAATTGAATGGGATTATCCTGTTGATCCCGTTAATCCTGTCTAAGAAATCTCCAAATTCTCAGTTTCAGTTTCTGAATTCTTTACTAAAGTAGTTCGCTCGAGAAATCAGCATACTTGTCTGCCGTCTTTTGCTTCGGTTGAAACGCGCCGCAGGTAATGCGCGTATTCGTTGTCGCCCAGCGCTCGGATCAGCTTTTCGAGCTGGGCGAGGTCTATATAGTTCATACGGTAAGCAACTTCTTCCAGGCATCCGATTTTCAGGCCCTGGCGTTTTTCTATACCGGCCACGAAAGAAGCCGCTGCGAGAAGGCTGTCGGGAGTGCCGGTATCAAGCCATGCCATTCCTCTTCCCAGGAGTTCGACCCTGAGATTCCCGGAATCGAGGTAGGCCCTGTTAACGTCAGTGATTTCCAACTCCCCCCTGGCCGAGGGTCCAAGTCCCCGCGCTATTTCCAGTACGCTGTTGTCGTAGCAATACAATCCGGGGACCGCGTACCGGCTTTTGGGGTGCTGCGGCTTCTCTTCGATTCCCAGGACTTTGCCCGCCCCGTCAAATTCAACAACCCCGTATCTCTGCGGGTCCTGTACGGGATAGCCGAAAATGGTCGCGCCCTTCCTGTTTTCAAGCGGGCGTCTGAGGAATTGCATTTTGCCGTAGAAGAGGTTGTCCCCGAGAATCAGACAGACGTTTGAGTTCGCGATAAACTTGTCGGCCAGCAGGAACGCCTGGGCTATACCGCGGGGTTCCTCCTGGACGGCGTAGTCAAAACTGACACCGATTGATTCTCCCGTTCCCAGCAGGTCCCTGAATCTCGGCAGGTCGCGCGGCGTGGATATGATCATAATTTCACGGATACCGGCGAGCATCAGGGTGGAGATGGGGTAATAGACCATGGGTTTATCGTAAATGGGCAGGAGCTGTTTGCTTGAGGAAAGCGTAATGGGGTGCAGTCTACTGCCGGTACCTCCGGCAAGCACGATGCCCTTCCAGTCCGAGTGAATTTTCCGGTTCACGAGTTCTCCTGTTGCGGAATTAATGAATGTGGAAGGCTAGCAGATGAGGCAGGCTATTTCAACAGTTCTATTGAGCCGGTCACTCCGGGCCAGCCTGCTTGTGCCTGGCTGTCTGCCCGCGCCACGCGGCTTGGAGCGCGGGAGGGGTTCGGCGTTTTGGGGTCCGTGTGTGCCCTGTAGCCCCGCGTCACGCATTTCGTTCGCAAATCGAACCGCGATCTCACCGCTTCTGCTTCGTTTCCGCCCTCCTCGGGTATATGTATACACGCTCGGAGGGCGGGGCCCACGCCTACGGCGTGGCAAGCTTGCAGACTTGTCCCGCTGAAAGCGGGAAG
>JAWODU010000089.1:0-27095 GCA_046483125.1 Kiritimatiellia bacterium | reverse complement strand
CGGACATGCCTCATATTCAAGTTCCCGACAAAATATTCTCGAAAGGATTCCGCGCACTCTATAAATGTCTGCATAGTAATCTGGCCCCCGACGAGCTTGGTCCGGGGCCCATTCTCGCGGAGCCGGGGGCTATGAACAACTCTCAGAGAGGATCATACCAGCGTATACGACAAAGCGTGGCGGTTAAGTGTTCCAACTCGCCCTTCATCCGTTTGCATAGAACCTTTGACAGTACCCCCACCAAATCCGGCGAAACCATATGCCATACCGGCGGGAGGTTCAAGGTCCAACGTTCCCGCCCGCCGCCCCGCTTGCGATTTTGCTTGTCTTTAACGCAGGAAGGCGCGAGAATGACGAAGATAATTGTGGATTATGACTGGCCATACATTTCAAGGAGACGGAAAAATGGAAGAAGACAGGGAAAAAGCTAAAGAGAGCAAATCGCACCAGAAAAAAGAAACGCAACCGCCTGCAGAGCCCGAAAAAGATGCCGCTTCCGGAAAATCGTCTTCTGAACCTTCAGCGGAAAGCGAACAGGCTGAAGAAGACAAATTCATTGAAGTGACGCGAAAGGTCACTTCCGGAGCCGAAAAAGCCATAGGGAATTCCTACAAAAAGATAAAAACGGCGGCCAGTTCGGCCAAATTCGATCCGAGAAAATCGGTGGCGGCGATAGACAGGCTTCTCGACTGGGCCCGTAATATTTTCCCGCCCGAGCGGTATGAGGCCGTGGCGCGCTGGTCGGCAAGGTACGGACATGCCGGGCTCGTTGCCGCGCAGGTTCTGGCTATGCTGTTCTATATTGCCGCGGCGATAAAGTTTTCGAGCTGGTCCCTTATTCTGATAGGCATAGGAGTGACACTGCTTCTGGTGGCCCTTCAGTACACTGCCGATAAGTTTCTGCACGCAGGCGAGTCCATGATCAAGGCTTCTCCGAGCAGGCTCGGGTCGCCGGCGTTTCTGGACTGTCTGGCGGTGCTGACGGAAATACTCGGGGTTGGTCTTTTCATCTTCTGCATACTGCAGATAAGGCCTCGAGGATGGAGTTTTCTGTTCATCGGCATCGGTTTGGCCCTTTTGTGCGACGCGGTTGCGTATATAGCGCTCAATCCGTCAATGGCCAATACCAGCTTCGGTAAAAAAATCCGCGCGGGAGAAGAGGCTATCGGCATTATGTCTTTCCTGATGAAGGCCGTGGTGCGGCTGGTTCCCCTCGCCTTCGGAGTCGGGGCGATTGTCGGAACCCTGGGTCTTCTTTTCGCGTTTTTCCCGCTTCTGCATTCCGGCCAGTTTGCCGCGGGCGCCGTAGCTCTGAGGCTCATAATAATGGGAGCGTGCCTGCCGCTGGCCAGTTACGTGGTTTTCGCCTTTTACCACCTTCTGGTGGACCTGATGCGGTCTATTCTGGTACTGCCGGAAAAGCTGGACAAATAGCCGTCCGGAACCCGCGAAGGGCTCGCGTCAGAGTATTTTTGGCCTGAAAACGCCGGTTTTCGGGTATTTATGCCCTTTTCCGGAGAATTTCTTTGACTGTCTCCGCCGGATTGATGTACGTTTCCGGCGCCAGTGAACATGTGAATATCGGGCATTTGCCGGGAAGGGAGAGTGATAGGGTCAGTGATTCATGTAAGGGTCAGAAGAGGCGAATCGGTGCAGAAGGCGATGAGGCGGCTCAAGAAGATCATGGACAAGGAAGGCATGATGAAAGAGCTGCGTTCGAACCGTTATTTCGAAAAACCGAGTGAAAAGAAACGCCGGAAATCCGCCAGGGCGAGAGCGCGC
Organism: Kiritimatiellia bacterium; assembly: GCA_046483125.1. Classification (GTDB taxonomy): domain Bacteria; phylum Verrucomicrobiota; class Kiritimatiellia; order UBA8416; family JAWODU01; genus JAWODU01. The sequence goes on along the minus strand of JAWODU010000089.1, from coordinate 25,313 downwards.
AATTTTACCTGAGGCGCGCAGAGCCTCATTTTATTGATAATTTCCATCGGATTTAAGGTGTCTGCCAGTTTCAGCAAGGCTCTCCGGCGATATCGCCGGGGAGCTTTTCTTAATGAAGTTTTCTCTGTCAACACACTGGAACGCTCACAGGCATTCCTCCGGCAAGGCCATGATCGAGGAAATCGCGGCTGTCGGTTTTGATACGGTTGAGCTTGGATACAACCTGACGCTTGACCTGGTTCCCGGTGTTCTGGAGGCCGTTGACGAAAAGACGGTTACCGTGGAGACGGTACATAACTTCTGTCCCCTTCCGGTCGGCGCCCCGTCCGCGACGCCGGAACTGTTCCTCCCGGGCAGTCTGGACCCCGCGGCGAGAAAAAACGCCGTAAGGCACATCGCCAAGACCGTTGAATTTGCCGGCCGGGTCGGCGCCCATACCGTTGTAATTCACGCAGGTCGCGTTCGGATGAAGAATATAACCCCTAAACTCATCGCCCTGCACTCAGCGGGCAAGCAGTACTCCCGTAAATACGAGAAGCTCAAGGTCAAGCTGATGATGCTGAGAGACAGAAAAGCCGGCCGGCACCTTGAAGCGCTTGATAAATCGATTGAAGAGCTTCTGCCTGCGATTGATTCTGCGGGAGTGCGCGTGGCCCTGGAGAACCTTCCCTCATGGGAGGGCCTGCCCGCGGAGGATGAAATTGTTGATATTGTTGAGCGTTTCGGACCTTCACGGGTTGGCTACTGGCACGACCTCGGCCACGCCCAGGTACTGCAGGAGCTCGGTTTCATTAATCACCTGCACTGCCTTGAAAGATTAAAACCTTATCTTGCCGGCATCCATCTGCACGATGTAGTTCCGCCGGCTTTTGACCACCTGATGCCTCCCTGCGGAAATATGGATTTCCGGGCTTTCAAGGAGGCGTGTTCATCAAGTAAGGTTATTGTTTTTGAACCGGCCCCCGGCACATCGTCCCAGGAAGTCCGTGACGGGTTGGCCTGTATCGGGGAACTGTGGCGAGAGTAGGCGGAGTCGGAGGTTTACATGAAGGCTTTGATCACCGGCATAACGGGTCAGGACGGTTCATACCTGGCCGAATTTCTTCTTGAAAAGGGATACGAAGTACACGGCATGGTTCGGCGCTCCAGTACCGAAAAATTCGAACGGATCGCCCATATCAAGGACAGGATATGCTTCGGGCAGGCCGACCTGCTGGACGAACTTTCTCTCATTAAACTGCTGGAAGACGTTCAGCCGGACGAAATATACAACCTGGGCGCGATGTCGTTTGTCCCTACTTCGTGGAGCCAGCCGATACTTACCGGGGAATTTACCGGAATGGGCGTTGTCCGCATGCTGGAGGCGATGAGGCGCGTATGCCCCGGTGCGAAATTCTACCAGGCTTCAAGCAGTGAAATGTTCGGAAAGGTCCGGGAAACTCCGCAGAACGAACTTACGCCTTTTTATCCCCGCAGTCCCTACGGCATAGCAAAGGTGTTCGGCCATTACGTTACGGTGAATTACCGGGAAAGCTACGACCTCTTCGCGGTTTCCGGGATCCTGTTCAATCACGAAAGCCCGCGACGGGGAAAGGAATTTGTCACGAGGAAAGTCACCGACGGGGCGGCAAGGATCAAGCTCGGGCTTGCCTCGGAACTGACCATGGGAAATATGTCGGCGGAGAGGGACTGGGGGTACGCGGGCGACTACGTAAAGGCTATGTGGCAGATGCTGAGGCAGGATGAGCCGGATGATTACGTTGTGGCGACCGGAATGTCACATTCGGTCGAAAAGCTTGTGGAGCTTGCTTTCAGCTATGTCGGCCTTGATTACAGAGAGTACGTAAAGGTTGATGATCATTTCATGAGGCCGGCCGAAGTCGAACAGCTTCGGGGCGACAGTTCCAAGGCACGAAGAGTCCTGGGATGGCGCCCGGAGGTCGATTTTGAAAGACTGGTAAAATTAATGGTTGATGCCGATATCGAGCGGATAAAAGGCAGTATTGGCCGATAACCAGCCGAAGACAACGGGAAAATATGCGCGTATTGGTGACCGGTGGCGGAGGATTTGCCGGGCGGCACCTGGTGCGTCTCCTGGCGAACCGGGGCCACGTGCCTGTGGTTTCCGATAACAGCCTGTCCGCTGAGGTGGAAGGAGCCGCGGATTCGATTCCGGCGGATCTTCGTGATCCTTCGGCCGTGGACAGTATGGTTGCGCGCGCGAAAGCCGAGTCGTGCGTTCATCTCGGAGCCGTTTCCTATGTTCCCGCGGGGTCCGGGGACCCGACCCTGATGTTCGGCGTCAACGTTCTCGGCACGCTTAACGTTCTGGAAGCGTTCAGGCGCCGTTCGGCAGACGCGAGGATACTTGTAGTGTCTTCTGCCCGGGTTTACAAAATTCCCGGGGACGACCATGCCCTGACCGAGGACGAAATGCTTGAACCCTCTTCGACATACGGGGCGTCGAAGGCGGCGGCCGACCTTATGGCGCTCGGATACGCCCGCTCTTACGACATGCAGGTCATGACTGTAAGACCCAACAACCACACCGGCCCGGGCCAGTCGCCCTCGTTTGTAACCGCCTCCCTCGCGGCCCAGGTCGCCGCGGCTCCAAAGGGTTCCAGTGTTGAAATAGAGACGGGTAACCTGGAAAGTGAAAGGCATTTTCTCGATGTCAGGGATGTTGTCCGGGCCTATCTTCTGCTCCTTGAGAAAGGCCGCGCGGGAGAGGCGTATAACCTGTCGTCTCGGAAGAGGGTGAAGATCGGGGGCCTGCTCGGGATGCTCGGCGGTCTGGCAGGGGTTAAGCCCCTCCCCCGTGCCGACTCGGACAGGCAAAGGCCGACTGACCGTTCACCCAATTTGAACGTGGAAAAGCTTGTGAATGATACCGGCTGGAGTGCGGAAATAGAATTTGAACAAACCCTGAACGGCATGCTTGGCGCGCTTCAATGAAACGGATATGGAAAACAGCGTTTGCCTGGCTGAGACCGTTTATCGGTGCGGGGATACTTCTCTTCATCCTGCATAATATCAACCAGAGCTCCATCCGGGTTGATTTTCGTCTCGGAGAACCGGCGGAAACCACTGCCGGTTCGGTTTATGTTCTTGCGGGGCCCGGGGTGACCAACAAGGTCACGGTTCTGGACGTTCGAGACAAAGGTATGCTTCTGGAGGGCCTGCCGGAAATTCGGGATGAAGAAGCCATTCCTTCTTCCGGCGTCCTTGAGATAAAAGAAGGCAGTGGTCCGGAACGGATACCCTACAGTTCCACAAGGATCACCAGGGGAATCCGCCTTCTTCTGGGAGCATTCGGCTCGGCTTTGGAGCATCCCGTACTGCTGGCGGCGGCGCTTCTGTGCTTCTTCGGCTGTCTTTGCGCCTGCTCGCTGAGATGGCGCCTTATACTGCGAGCGCAGGGCATCGAGCTTACCGCCGCGAGAGCGTGGGTACTGTATTTCATAGGGCATTTTTTCAATGCGTTCATGTTCGGAGCCACGGGCGGTGACCTGATAAAGGCGGTGTACGTATCGCGGGAAACCGGCCACAGAAAGGCCGAAGCGGTCTCTACGGTGTTCATAGACAGGGTCGTAGGCCTCTTTGCGCTGATTCTGCTTGCTACGGCGGTCATGCTTTCGCGCCTGCGGTTCTTCCTCGCCGACCCGAAAACGGAATACGCGCTTTATTTCCTGGCCCTGCTTACGGCGGGGGCGGTACTTGTCTACATTGTTATGCTTATCGTAAACAGAATGGGAGGTATGCGGAGTTTTCTTGGAAAAGCCGGCCGGACACCCTTCGGCATGCTGTTTATCAGGATATACAATTCGTTTTATATTTGTCTGACCCATCCGTCACTGCTTGCCCGAACGCTCGGGCTTTCGATTGTAAACCATCTGATGCTGATTGCGATGATGACTTTTCTCGGCGAGGCCCTGCTTGTGGATCTGCGTTTCATAGACTACCTGTCCCTCGGGCCTCCGATTACGGCCATAGGCTCAATTCCAATCACCCCGGGCGGACTGGGACTTCGCGAATTTGCCGCGATTACCTACCTGGGCATAGCCGGCGTTACCGCGACGAAGGCTTTCGCGCTTTCGCTTCTCCTGTATGCCGGCATGGTTTTCTGGAGCCTTTTCGGAGGAGTTGTCTTTCTGTTTTACGGAGGCACGCCGCAGTACCTCAGCGGTGACGAGGAAGAGAACCCAGTATTGTCCGCGCCTGAAGCGGAAGATCCGGATCGCGGGCGCCCATAGAGAGAACAGTATCGCCCGGCCGTGTCAAAGCGGGAAGCCGTTCGTAAAGGGCGTTGCGTGAATCAATATACTCCGCGTTTACTCCCTTTTCCCGCAGATTCTTTACAAGGACATCGGAATTTACTGACCGGTCTGTTGTGCCCCCAGCGTCGTAAACGGGGAGAACGAAAAGACGATCGGTACGGCGGGCAACTTCCTCAAAAGCCTCAGTCAGTTCTTCCATCATCTTTCTCAGCGGTCCGAAGCCGTGCGGCCGCCAGACCGCCAGAACATGTTCGCAGTCGGGGGCGACGGCCCGCCACGCCGCCCTGATCTTGGCCGGATTGTGGGCGTAGTCGTCTATTACGGTAACTCCGCCCGACCTTCCCGTGATTTCCAGTCTTCTTGCAATGCCCTTGAATGCCGCCAGCGGCTCGAGGGCACTCTCGGGCCTGCACCCGAGTTCCTCGCACACGCGCAGGGCGCAAAAAGCATTTTCCAGGTTATGCCGCCCCGGAAGGTTCACCGTGAACCGGGTGTCGCGGTAAGTAAATCTGCCCTGACCGCGAGCTGAGCCGGGCGCCTCGAATTCTTCGAAAGCTTCCGGGATGCTCATATCCAAAACCCAGGCGCGTGCGCTTTGCGCGAAATCCGAGAACAGGTAACGGGCTTTCGCGACATCAAAATGATCGGTTGAGATATTCGTTATTACGGCGTAAGCCGGCCGGTAACGCGGAAGCAGAGAATCGCTTTCATCGGCTTCCAGTACCCACAGATCCGACGTGCTCCATCGCACGTTTCCGATCCTGTTTTCGCCGGTCCAGTTCAAAACCGGGGCCCCGTTGACCACAACGGGGTCCATTCCGGTTTTTTCGAGTATCCAGCCGATCATGGCCGCCACGGTGCTTTTCCCGGAGGTGCCGCTTACCGCGACGGACTCTTTGCACGCGCAAAGTTCAGCGAGTATTTCACCACGCAGAAAACAAGGTATCTTCAGGGCCCGCGCCTTTGTTATGTCCGGGTTTCCCTCTTCGACGGCGGAGCTCGCGATCAGGCAGAAGGTTTCCGTCGTTATTCCACTTCCGTCCTGGGGATAGAACGACACTCCGGACCGCGCGAGTTTGTTTACGACATCCGGCGCTCGGCCGTCGTCCCTGGACCTGTCCGAAGCGCTTACGTTACAGCCCATCCCCGACAGTACCTGGGCGAGCGCGTTCATTCCTGCGCCCGCGGCGCCTGAGAGATGACAAGTACTGCCGGGCGGCGGGATTGAGGCGGGAACTTTCATGCCTGCTGTTTGCGGTTTGACCGTTTCAATTCAACCGCGACACTGCGCGCTCCGGTAAGCGCCCCTGGCTTGTCAACGGTTACCTGCACGGATGAGACAGGCCTTTTTTTCAGGCAGAAAGAGGCGATTTCCGCCGCGAGTTTTTCGATCAGGAAGAAACGGGTCCTGGAAATAAAAGCCGCCAGCTCCTGTTTCAGGGCCTTGTAGTCGAGAGTGTCTTCCAGCCAGTCCGTGCGCGACGCCTTGGCCAGGTCGCATTCCAGCGTAAGATTGATGACCACGGTCTGCGTTGTTTTTCTCTCTTTCTCTTCCGTTCCGATAATGCATTCAATGGCCAGATCCCGTATGTGTATAGCGTCCATTAGCCGTGCCTTCCGTTATCCGTCATCCGATTAAATGCTGTCCGCCGTCCACAAAGAGTATGTCGCCTGTGATGGAATCGGATTCCAGCAGAAAGGCTACGGCCGTTGCGACCTCAACCGGTGCGGGTGTCCGGTCCAGAGGAATGGGACCGGCCAGCTCGGGAGGCACGTCCTCGGATTCGCCGATTCCGCTGTCCGAAGGGGGCAGGACCGGCCCCGGAGCCACCCCGTTTACCGCTATTTCCGGCGCAAGTTCCAGGGCCGCCGCGCGGGTGAAGTCCGCCAGCATTTTCTTGGAAAGCCGGTACGGCACGCATGTATTGTCCATTCCGGCAATGCGGGTGTCCAGTATGTTTACCACGCGTCCTTCAGGCGACGGGGTCCGCGCGGTTTGCCCCGGTCTGGATTTCACCAGCCGGGCCAGCTCTCGGGTGAGAATGACGGGGACCATGAAATTAGGCGTTATTTCCCGGGCAAGGTCTTCGCGCGTGAAGGAATCAAAAGCGTCCCGGTGAAAGACCGCGGCGTTGTTTACCAGCATATCCAGACCCTCGATGGCTTTGTCGGCACGTTTTATTAAAGTTCCGCATTCTTCAGCGGAATCGAGGTCCGCCGCCAGGCTTACCGCCTTTACGGTTCCGCCATGATCCAGTTTCCGCACCAGGCTTTCGGCTTCTTTCTTCGAATGCCGGTAATGGACAATAACGTTCCAGCCTTTCCCCGCCAGTTCTTCACATATGCGCCGGCCGATGCGCACCGCCCCGCCCGTTACCAGAACCGTATGAGCCCGGCCGTCCATTTCTGCCTCTCCTCCTTCCGCCATTTTTTTTGCAATAAAGCTGGAATTTCCAGAAGTGATTATGCACAATTCCGTGCAATGAGACCACATATTTGTTTGGCCGGCCTGATTGGGTGTATGTGCGCTCAGTTGTTTGTGCCCGTGGGAATTCTCCCGGCCTCTGCGGCCGAAGATACCTACGTCATACCCGTGAAGGGCACAATCGAGCGCGGACTTGTGTACGTGGTGCGCCGCGGAGTGACCGAGGCGGCGGAGCACGACGCGGGCGCGGTAATATTCGACATGGATACGCCAGGCGGACGCCTGGACGCCGCCAAGGAAATCGTCGAAGAGATACTGCGGATACTCCGCGATGTGGACATTCCTACCTACACCTACGTCAATCCCGAAGCGATTTCAGCGGGCGCCGTAATAGCCCTGGCCACCGATCACATATATATGGCCCCGGGAAGCAGTATCGGCGCGGCTACTCCGCTGATGGCCTCTCCCATGGGGGGTGTGCAGGAAATGCCGGATGCGGTCGAAGAGAAAATGACTTCTTACGTCGATTCCCTGATAAGACGCGCCGCGGAAACTTCCGGCCACGATACGGAACTGGCCAGTGCGATGGTGCGCAGGGAGATCGAATACAAAATTGGAGACGAAGTAATTAGCCCGAAGGGCCGTCTGCTTACTATGACGAACAAGGAAGCCGAGAGAATGGTGCAGAGAGACGGCAAAGAGGAGCCGCTGCTTTCGGAGGGCACCGTCAACAGTCTGGATGAACTGCTGGAGACTATAGGCAGAAGCAAGGTCCGGGTAAAACGTCTTGAAATAACGTGGTCCGAAAAGGCCGCGCGATGGATCGAGGTAATGAGTTTTCTTTTCCTCATGGGAGGACTGGCCGGACTGTACGCCGAAATGAAGACGCCCGGGTTCGGTGTGCCCGGAATTCTGGGTCTGCTTTTCCTGGCAGTATTCTTCTGGGGGCATAACATTGCCGGTCTTGCGGGCATGGAAGAGCTCCTTATCTTCTTTGCCGGCGTTGCCCTGCTGGCCGTGGAGATATTCCTGATTCCCGGATTCGGCGCCGCCGGGATATCGGGTATTGTTCTGATGACGGTCGCTCTTGGCATGGCGATGGTGGAACATTACCCGGGCGGAGAGTGGCACAGTATATCGGGAGAGCAGATACAGAGAGCCGTTTTTCATCTTGGCCTTTCATTCGCGGGTTCGATGGTTCTGATGATATTGCTTGCCCGTTTTCTGCCCCGGACGCATATATTTCAGAGGCTGATGCTGTCTTCGGCGACAAGGACCGAAGACGGGTACAGCGCCTCCGACTCGACTGAAGACCTGGTGGGGCTTGAAGGAAAAGCCCAGACGCCGCTCCGGCCTTCGGGGATCGGTATTTTCGGGGACAGGCGTCTTAACGTGGTGGCCCGGGGAGATTTTGTGGAAAAAGATACTCCTGTCGTCATAGCCGAAACGCACGGCAACAGGATAGTGGTGGAACGCCGGGAGGTCTGAGAATCAGAGGAGCACAAGTATGAACGACTTCGGTTCACAGCTTTTCGTTATACTTCTCGTTTCCGGGCTTGTGCTTGTGGGCGCGGAGATTTTTGTTCCGGGCGGTATCCTGGGCTTCATGGGAGGAATAGCTCTCTTCGGGGCGATAATACTGGCTTTTGCCGCCTTCGGCCCTGCCGTCGGCGGGTATGTGACCGTGGGTATCATTCTGCTGGTGGGGTTTGTAATATATCTGTGGGCGCATTATTTTCCAGGGACGCGGATCGGGAAGAGAATGACCGTGGCCGGGGATCTCAAAGACGCTAAAGGCGTTGCGGACGGCATGTCGGAGTTAGTGGGCAAGACCGGAGAGACCCTTTCCGACCTGCGTCCCGGGGGATTCGCGAGGATTGACGGAAGGAGGGTGGATGTGATAACAGAGGGGGAAATGATTTCCAGGGAAAGCAGTGTAAAGGTTACCCGGGTGGAATCCAACCGGGTTGTGGTAAGACTTAACGCGTCCGAATAAAGGAGAATGTCATAATGTCTAAGGTTCTGGTGGTACTTTTCGCTATAGTCGGCCTGCTTGTAATAGCCTTTCTTTCGATATTTTTTCACTTTCTCGCAGTATGGATACGGGCCCTCATGTCGGGCGCCAAGGTAACACTCGGGTCCCTTATCGGAATGAAACTCCGCCGGGTGCCCCCTACCCTGATCGTGGACGCCAGGATACGCGTGATAAAGGCGGGTCTTTCGCTCGACACGGACCCTCTTGAAGCGCATTACCTCGCTGGCGGCGACGTTTTAGACGTGGTTAACGCTCTTATTGCCGCGGACAAGGCGAACATAGCGCTTTCGTTTCAGCGCGCGGCCGCAATTGACCTTGCCGGCCGCGACGTTCTCGAGGCCGTGCGCACAAGCGTTCAGCCCAAGGTAATAGACTGCCCCAAGGTCGGCACCACCAAGATGGATATGCTGGACGCCGTTGCAAAGGACGGCATTCGCCTTCTTGTGAAGGCGAGGGTTACGGTAAGAGCCAATATTGAGCGGCTCGTCGGAGGCGCCCAGGAGGATACCATCGTGGCCCGTGTGGGACAGGGAATAGTCAGCGCCATCGGTTCCTCGCCTACGTACAAACACGTTCTCGAAAATCCCGATCACATCAGCAAGCGGGTACTGGACAGCGGGCTCGACGCCCAGACCGGCTTTGAGATCGTTTCCATCGACATAGGAGACATCAGCGTGGCCGGAGCCGCCGATGTGGCCAACGTCGGCGCCATGCTTGAGACCGAGCGGGCCGAAGCCGACAAGCAGTTGCGCCAGGCCGAGGCCGAGGGCAGGCGCGCCATGGCTGTTGCCCGCGAGCAGGAAATGCAGGCCAGGGTGCAGGAAATGCGCGCCAAGGTGGTTGAAGCCGAAGCTCAGGTTCCCCGGGCCATGGCGCAGGCTTTCCGCGAGGGCAATCTCGGAGTCATGGACTACTACAATATGCGCAACATCGAGTCCGACACCAGTATGCGAAGCAGTATAGCCGGCGAAGGCGAAAAAGAAGAAGGTGAGAAGCCTTCGACCGAGTAGAAAATCCAGGGGCGTTCGTCTGCCTGGCGGGCGCCTCTTCAAGCAGGAAGTGAGGATATGTTCGATCACGTAAAGGCCGGCGTAAGCGGCGAAGCTCTTTTCTGGTTTCTGGTTGTCGTAGTAACGATCATTGCCCAGATCGCCAAGGCTGTTAAGAAAGACGGCCGTCCGGCAGGCGACGAACCTGCTTCGGGCGGGGGCGAGTCCTCGCCCGCCGACGAACTGGAGGATTTTCTCAAAAGCCTTAACCGGAAGCCTCAAACGAGGCCTGCCGGGACTGCGCCTAAGCCGCGGAGGGCACAGCCCGCGCGATACTCCGCCCGGCTCCGAAATCAACCCGCGCCTCCTCCCGTGCCGGCGGCGCCTCCTCCTTCAGCGGCACTCAGCGTGCCGCGGGCCGCGGGGCGCATTCCCAGGCGGCAGATGTTCGAGGAAAAAAGAAAGACCGGCGGCACGAGGCGCAAGAGTTCGGATTTACGCTCGCAGATTATCGGGATGCTGAAGAACCCCTCTTCGGTACGCGGCGCCGTAATGCTCAGGGAAGTGCTCGGACCCGCCACGGCTCTTCGCACGCACAGCAGACAGATGATCTACCGCTGAAGGATGTTTGCCCGGCGAAGGACCCCCGGCAATGTTGGTCGTTTGTGAACGCCGCCGGACAGACTGCTTAAGACCTCAGTCTTTCCCGCGGGGGAACCATATTTTGACGCGTTTTGTCTGCCTGCCCCACTCCACGGCCTGGTTGTGATACCGGAAGAATAAGTCTATGTGGTTCCCTTTTATGCCTCCGCCGCGGTCTTCAACTTTGCCGTAGCCGTAACCGTCGATGTACATGATGGTACCGAACGGGTACTTGCGCGTGTCGGCCGCTATGGTTCCGGGTCGGGCCCTGGTTCCCGCCGCAGTTATTCCGACTTTCTTGATCTGACCTTTTTGGGGCCCGCTTGAGTGTACGGGACGCCCCAGCCAGTTCCTGTGCCAGCCACAGCACTTTCCGCAGGGACAGTAGGCCGTAACCGTCAGATTACGTTCGACGGGGTTTACCCCCTCGGGCGGCCTGATGGACGTTCGACAGCCCTGCATGAGAAGCAGGGCCAGTACCGAGACTGCCGGAGCCGCTGTTTTTATGGTTTGTTTCATCGGCGGAATAAAGTAGCATTCAGAGTCGCAAAAAAGCCAGAGGGAATATACCGTGAAAAAAGCGCGTGAAAACCTGTCGATTCTGAAGGAGAGCAAAACGGCCTGGCCGGATTCTCCGGACACGGCCAGACTTGAGGCATTCGAGAATTCCTCCCCCGATCGTGATTACCGGGTCGAGTTTCACTCTCCCGAGTTTACGAGCCTCTGTCCGGTTACCGGACAGCCGGATTTCGGAAAGATAACGATCCGGTATATTCCCGACAGGCTTTGCCTGGAAAGCAAGTCCCTGAAGATTTACCTGTTCTCGTTCCGGAACCACAGGACTTTTCACGAGGCGGCGACGAACCGGATACTGGACGACGTAGTAGAGGCCGTGAAGCCAAGGAAGGCCGTCGTGCGCGGGGAATTCAATCCGCGCGGAGGTATTTCCATAACGGTCGAGGCCTCCTACCCGAACCCTGATTCAGTCTAGCCCTCCGCCACGCAGGGGGCCGGGCGCAGGAGGGGTTCGGGTTTTCAGGGTTGTGCTTGTGCCCTTTCCCCCGCGTCACGCATCGCTGGCGGTGTACTGGAGGTTTTGTAACGCCGCTTATCCGCGATGCAATGGGAGCAGAGCAGTAGAGACATTGTCGGTCCTTCCTGGCATCAAAGAATTGTTTACGTTCCTGATTGATTGACACGAGGGCGTTGACATGAGCGAAACAGAGCGGGTACGTGCCTATTTCCGAGAAGCATCCTTCGGGAAAGAAGGTTGTCGTGCGGGCTGTCTTTCGGAGGTAGGCACCCGCTGAAGGGCGCTGACTTCAGGCATGCCGTGTAAGTTCCTTTGTGTAGCAATCGTAATCCCTGGCGTTGAAACACACGAACACAACCTGTTCGGGCAGGCTGTGTTCTTTCAGAAACCCTGCCGTCTCGTCCAGGGCAATCGGGCAGGCCTTTTCAACGGGATAACCGTAAACGCCGGTGCTGATTGACGGGAAAGCAATTGACTTGATCTTGTGTTTCTCCGCCAGCAGGAGGCTGTTCCTGTAACAGCCGGCCAGAAACTCCGGCTCGCCGTTCCTCCCCCCGCGCCACACCGGCCCGACCGTGTGTATTACCCATTCGGCAGGCAGTCTGTAGCCCCTGGTTATCCTGGCTTCTCCCGTCGGGCATCCGCCGATTCCTTTGCATTCTTCGAGAAGCTCCGGTCCCGCGGCCCTGTGAATGGCGCCGTCCACCCCTCCCCCTCCAAGCAGAGAAGTGTTGGCCGCGTTTACTATCGCCTCGGTGAGCTGACGCGTAATATCGCCCTGGACAATGTGAATTGGCACGGCACGTTGCTCCCGCGGCTGTCCTGCTGCATACTACTTATTGCTGAAGCGGAAGTTCTGCCATGGATTTGTAGAGTCTATCTGGCCGGGCGTCATTTCAGGGTCGGGACCGTAGTAGTTTCCGGCGCCGAAATCGTAATCGTTGCTTGTGTTATTGCTGGCCCCGTTATTGAGAAAAAGGCTTCCGTATGCACCCGTCGGTTCACTGCGCAGACCGTAGGCATTATCACAGGTCAGGTTTTTTTCTATCAAACTGTTCTTCCCTACAACCAGTATACCCGCTCCGCCCGTTTCGCGTCCGTTCCGGCCGGCCGTGTTTTCCATGACCATGCACATGGATCCGACCTTGATGCCGTTCGACTTGTTTTCCGCTACCACGCAGTCGCGGACGGTACAGTAGTCTTCCAGATGAATGCCGTCGGCATCGGCGCTCATCGTGGAACTGCATCCGGTGATGCGGGTATGGCTGTAGCCGTGAATTCCGGCGCCGAGATTGCCCCGGCACTTGCAGTCCTTCACGGTGCTGAAGGCCCCGCACTGAATGCCGTCGGTCCTGGGCGGTTCTTCCGGCGCCCCTGCGTTGAATCCATTCGCATAAACGCCGCATCGTTCAAGAAAAGAATTGGGCCCGGTGTAAAGGCCCCCTGCGCCGTTGTGGACCGCGTTTACCTCTATTACCACCACGTCGCTGGCGCTGGTCGCCATAAGACCGAAGCCTCCCCAGTCGCGAAGCACACCGTTGCGAATTTCAATGTTCTGATGCTGTCCCGTTACTTCTATGCCGTTGATGGAATTCGTCGTACCGGTCAGGGAGAACCCGTTAAGATCGATGGTAACGTCGGAAGCGTCCAGGACAATGCCGCTCGCGTCGTTTGAGCCGTCCATACTCCCCGGCAGGAAATACGCGCCGGGATTGGTAATTACCACGGGAATGGACTCGATCGGGTAACGGGGCTCGACTTCGTTGAGTGTGCGCATTCGCGAAGCTTCCGAACGCGGCGGGCCGGGAGGGTCGAAATAGTCCTCCGCGGCCGCGGTTATTGGAAACAGGGATGATAGCGCCAGAACCGGCAGAAGCTTTTTCATAACAGAATATCCTCCGATAAACAGACCCAGTTCAGAAATACCAGACATATGATACCAGTTCCGCTGTCTAGTGTCACGGAAATTCACGGCAAAAAGTCCAAACGCGAAATGCGCGTCTGGGTTACTGTCGAGCCGCGTTACCGCCGGCCAGAGCCTTGGACATTGCCGCCCTGAGGGAATCGGCGGTGAACGGCTTCTGCAGAAATCCCTGATAAGCCGTTCCGTTCATACTCTCCATAGCCACGGGTTCGCTGTAGCCGCTTATCAGGACGACGGGGAGCCTGCCGTTGATTTCTCTCATTTTCGCGATCAGTTCGGCCGCGGAGCCTGAAGGGAGATTAACGTCCACCAGGGCCGCCTTGATCTCCTTGTGGGATTCCTCGTACAGTTTAAGTGCTGTTTCAGCATCGGCGGCATTGACCGCGGAAACGCCCAGAGTTTCGAGGAGCTGGTCTGTTACGGTGCGGACAACGCCGTCATCGTCGACAACGAGCATCCTGGCTCCCCTGTATTGATCAAGGGCGGCTGTTTCCTCAGTGTCTTTACGAGCACTCGGCTTGCCGGATGCCGGAAACATCAGCTTGAAATCGGTACCCCTGCCCGGTTCACTGTAAACGGTCATGGCCCCGTGATGGGCACTCATAATGCCCAGAACCGACGCAAGTCCCAAACCCCTGCCTGAAACCTTCGTTGTAAAGAACGGATCGAAGATCTTTTCCACAACGGCGGGGTCCATGCCGCATCCCGTGTCGGACACTTCCACAAACACATACTCGCCTTCCGGCAGTTCCTTGCCGATATAACAGCCCGCAAGGTAATCGGAATCGCATTTCTGAATGCCGGTTTTCACGGTAATGGAACCGCCGTCGGATCCCATTGCGTCGGAAGCGTTTGTAATCAGGTTCATTACAACCTGGCGGACCTGGCTGACGTCGGCTTCTATCATGGGCAGGTCTTCCGACAGATCGTAAGTGATCGTGGCGTTTTCGGAAATCGTGACCGAGAGCAGGTGCCCCATTTCCTTCACCAGCGAAGTAAGATGCACAGGTTTAATTACGACCTTTGACTTGCCGCAGTAAGCCAGCATCTGGTTGGTAAGTTCGGCCGCGCGCAGTGCCGTCGTCTCTATCTGTTTCAGAGAGTCCCATGCGGGAGAATCCGTACCGAGCGTGTTCATCGCGACGCCCACGTTACCCATGATTCCCATCAGAAGGTTGTTGAAATCATGGGCTATTCCTCCCGAAAGCACGCCGAGACTTTCAAGTTTCTGGGTGTGAAGCATCCCCTGTTCTATCTTGCGGCGTTCACGTTCGGCCTGCTTGAGAGCGGTTATGTCCGTGCTTATGCCGAGAATCCCTCTCACGGTTCCCTCGTGCTCGTATAGCGGCACCTTGGATGTCAGCAGAATCTTTTCCGAGCCGTCTTTGTCGACGGTCCGTTCTTCCTTGTTCAGGAGCGGTTTGCCGGTTGCAATGATATTCTGTTCGTCCTTGAAATAGCCGTCGGCAATTTCGGAAACGAAGAAATCGAAATCGGTTTTGCCCTCGACGTCCTCCAGCTTGTCACAGCCCAGTATGGCGAGATGGGCCGCGTTTGTTGTTACGAACCTGCTGTCGCTGTCTTTGATAAAGACGAAAGTTCCAGGCAGATTATCTATCAGCGTGCGCAGGTGCTCCCGTTCCTTAATGAGATCGTTCTGCGCTTTTCTCCAACCCGTGATATCGCGGGAAATACCGAAAGTTCCCCTGATTTTACCGTTCTGAAACAGGGGGAGCTTGGTAGTGGATACCCACGTTTCCGATCCGTCGGGCCAGGTTTCCTTTTCTTCCTTTCCCACGATGGGACGGCCGCTTGTTATTACTTCCTCTTCGTCCTTGAAAGCCTGCTCGGCGTGTTCTTTCGAAAAGAAGTCAAAATCGGTTTTGCCGACGGCCTGCTCGGGTGTTTTGAGGCCGAAGCTTTTCGCCATTTCGTCGTTTATGCGGACAAAGCGGCTGTTGACGTCCTTGAAGTAAATACGGTCGGGAATGTTGGACATGAGCGAACTGAAAAGCCCCCGTTCCTTTTCAAGTTCCGCGAAAGCCTTTTTCCTTTCAAATGCCGTGGCGAATATTCTCGCCGCCATTTTCAAGACGGCCACGGTGTCTTCTGTCCATTCCCTTGGTTCGGTCTGGCAGGAAAAGCCCAGGAAGCGGTGATCGCGTCTGCCGCACGAAAAGGGGATGCCGATAATGGATTGAACGCCGTGCGACTTCATGTGCTCCCTGTCTGCAAGGGCTTTTTTCGGTAGAGATTCCGGGTTGTTTATCACTACGGACTTTCCTTTGTAGAGACGCTTGAATCCCCAGGGGGCCTTCCTGTAGCTGACCACATTGCGTTCCTGCGCCACGCTGTCCAGAAGACGCGCGTCCCATCCGTGAGTGTGCTCCGCTTTTCTTCCCCCGTTGTAAAGCCTGTAGATATAACAGCGGTCAACGTCCATGAATTCGCCGAGGTCGCGCAGAGCGGTGTTGACGGCTTCATCGACTTTGTCTGCGTCAATATTGACGAACCTCGCCGATATTGAGGCCACCAGTTCTTCAATTTCGGTGCGGAAAAGCAGTTCCTCTTCTGTCCTCTTGCGTTCCAGGGCGCTGGCAAAAATCTCGCTTACCAGGGTCAGAAAGGATAAAGATGTTTCCGACCATGTCCTGAGGTTCCAGACCGAGTCGAAACCGGCAAACCCGATGAGACGTCCCGAGCATAACAAAGGCACCATAAGGGCGGATTGAACGTCTTCGGACTGCAGTTCTTCTTTAATGGCTTCAGCTTCCGTCGGGAGGCTTGCAACATCGGGAACGTGAACGATTTCCGAGTGTTTTACCTTTTTGCGGAACCATGGGAAAGAAGCCGGGTCTATGGATTCCAGGTCGCGCTTTTTGGGTTCCACACCGTCGCGAGCCCAGTCATTCACCACGCGCAAACCGTCGCTGTCCCCGGAAAATGCGTAGATATAAGCGCGGTCGACTTCCTGGAATTCCCCGAGATCACGGAGAGAATTCTCGATAGCTTCATCGATATTGCCGGCGGCGGCGCTCACGAACCTGCCGGCTATGGCGCTTACGACCCGCTCGAAACTGCCCCATTCCCGCAGGTTGGCGATCAGTTGCTCTTTTGTTCTGGAATGATAGTCCAATGTGTACTCCGTCGGTGTAAACAAGCATAGCCCACACTGTCCCGCAGGGCAACACTAATGTTGGGTTCCGGAGGGCGAAAAATCCGAATCCTGCGCCGCCCCGAGGTGTTTTTTGAGGAATTCGGACAGATTTGCCTGATATTCCGGGTCTGCGTCGAGGCCGCCCGCATTATGGCTTCCCGACATTTCCACAAACAGCTTGGGCTCCCGGGCACTTTCAAACAGGCGTTGTCCGTGATCAAAGGGGATCATTTCATCGTCCCTGCTGTGCGCGATCACTACGGGACACCCGGCCCTGTCTATCCTTTTCGCGCTGTCGTAACTGAAACTGCAGATCAGCCTGCCCGGGAGAAAAGGAAACATCTTCGCCGCCATGTCCGGAGCCGAGGTAAAAGTCGATTCTATGACCAGAGCGCCGCAATTCACGCGTTCGGCGAGCCAGGCGGCTATGGAGCCTCCGAGTGACCGGCCGAAAATCACGATGCGTTCGGGCCTGATGTTACGCTGTTCAACCAGGTAGCGCCAGACGGCCGCGGCGTCATTGTAGGTCCCCTGCTCGTCCGTTTTGCCGGTACTTTCACCGTATCCCCTGTAGTCGAATATGAGAACGTTAAAGCCCATGTCCCGGAACGTCTTTATTGAACACAGTCGGTCTGCAATGTTTCCCCCGTTACCGTGGCAGAAAAGCACCGCCGGTTTGCCCCCGGCAGTTTCCGCATTCGTGGAAGCGGGTACGTACCACCCGCTGAGAGTTTCACCGTCTTCGGTCGAGATCTCGACGTTTTCGTAGCTCATGGACCAGGACCGGGGTGTCAGATTCACCGGTCTTGTCGGGTAGTAGACGTAGCTGGACTGGCGGAAGTAAAGAAACGCGCACATCAGTACATAGAAAACACCGACCGTTCCGGTTATCCTGATAACAGACCATACCAGCGGCGGCACACTGCACCTCGATTTCTGTTTCCCGGCGTCCGGGCTGTCGGTTTTCACGGTCATGACTACATGAGAAAGGATGCCATGCTACAGGCTATCGCGCAATCTGTCCAGCGCTTTGCTCATCGGCCCCGGCCTTGTGTTCACGAATTGGGCCGCGGCGGCCTTCAGGCGTTTCAGGTCCAGTTTTCCCGATCCCAGAACCGGCATCTCCCGCACGGGGCAGTAGTTTCCCTTGCGAGGCTTCCACAGATTGGGCAGATCGCTTTTCTCGACTATTTCCCGTATCCGGTCGACGCTGACGGCTTCCTCGAGGTAAAGAACCACAAGCTGTTCTCCTTTCTTTTTGTCCGGAGCCGATGTTACCGCCGCCACGCGGTCGGCGCCCCCCAGCGCGTCCATGATCTTTTCTTCCAGGGCCATGTGAGGCACCATTTCGCCGCCGATTTTGCTGTACCGGGACATCCTGTCCAGCAGAAACACAAATCCGTCTTCATCCATGTAAGCGATGTCTCCGGTATTGTACCAGCCGTTGCGTATGACTTCAGCGGTCTTTTCCGGCTTGCCGAGATACCCGAGCATTACGTTGGGCCCTTTTACCATGAGAAGTCCTTCCCTTCCCGTCTCCAGCGGCTGGCCCGTTTCCGGTTCGACAATCTTCATTGTTACTCCGGGGACAGGATGACCGATACTGCCCTCCTTGTTGCCGGTCTGGCTTACCGTTCCGGCCGCGGCGTCGGGAACGTTGACGTTTGCCACCGGTGACAGTTCGGTGGCGCCGTAACCCTCCAGGGGCCTGACGCCGAATTTTTCCTCAAAAGCGTCGGCTATTCTGCCGGGCAGTTTTTCCGCCCCTGCGATCAATTTCCTGACCGAATCGAAATCGCCCGGTTTGGCCCGCCGGATATACGACAGAAGGAAAGTGGGAGTGGCCAGTACTATCGTCAGTCTGTTTTCACGCGCAATCTCCCCCACCTTCGAACCGTCAAGAGGGTTGGGATGATACACCGCGGAAAAACCGGTAATAAGCGGACACCACAAGGTCGTGGTAAACCCGAAGGAATGGAAAAACGGCAGAACACCGCACATGCGGTCGCCGGTATCAAAATTGTAAACCATTCGGAACGATTCAATATTCGATATTATGTTGTGATGACTCAGCATTACGCCTTTCGGCTCTCCGGTACTGCCCGAGGAAAAGATAATGACAGCCGTATCGTCCGGGCCGGGCCTGCGGTATTTCATCAGGGAGCCTGCCGGGGAGAAGACCGCCGAGAGCGATGCTCTGATTTTTCGGGTGACGGTGATTTGCGCGGCAATGTCTTCGAGGTATTCAATGCCGTTGAGTTCTTCCAGTTGCGCGAATTTTTCTACAAACGCCCTGGAACTGATAATCGTGCGAATGCCGCACTGGTCTATCGCCGATTTTATGGACTTCAGCGGCGAGGTGAAATTAAGATTCACCGGAGTCTTCCCCAGCAGTGTAACGGCTATGTTCGTCAGCGCCCCGCCGACGGAGGCGGGAAGCAGAACTCCGACGTTTTCCTGTCCGGGGGACATGGCGTGAATGCGGCGGGAGAGCGCGATTGCGCCGGTCAGCGTTTGCCCGAAATTCAGTTTCTTTCCCGTGGTATCGGCGAGTGCCGGACGGAACCAGTGCTTCCGGGCGCTGTGCACCAGCCGGAAGGCAAGCGTTCGCCGCGTGTTTTTCCTCAAGTCAAAAGACAGCCCCGATAATTCCATCACCGAGCGTCTGATTGTGTCCCTGTCCGCCGAAGAAGGCAGAGCTTTGCCGAATATCACGGTTACGGGATAGGGAATTACTCCTGGCCGCTTGAACAGTATCCTGCCGCCGTAATAGCTGAATATACTGCCCCATGCGCCGCCAATGTGCACGGGAATCACCGGGTAGTCCGTTCCCTTCACTATGTGCTGCAGTCCGGGTCTGAAGCCGCGCATGTTGCCGTTGCGCGTCATGGCGCCTTCGGCGAATACGCATACCAGCGCGCCGTCGTCGAGGGCCTTTCGGGCCGCGCGAAGGGCCTCGACCGTCTTTCGAGGCCCGTCGCGCGGAGAAAGCGGAATTGCACGCATAAGCCTGAAAAGCGGCTTCATCCACCGGCTTTCGTAGATTTCCCGTCCGATCATGAAGCGCACCCGTCTCTGTTGCGTGGAGGCGATCATCATGGCATCCACCCACGTAACGTGGTTGGATACAAGGAGAGCCGGTCCTTCGATCGGTACGTTTTCCCGTCCGAAAGCCCTGATACGGTAGAAGAGCCTCGCCGCGCACAGGATCAGGAATCTGACAAAAAAGTCCGGCAGTATCCACAGTGCCGCTCCGGCGAGCAGTCCCGTAAGCATGCCCGCAACAACGAAGCATTCTCCCGGGGACAGGCCCATTCCCTCGGTTAGCCCCCGCCATATCCCCGCCGCCGCCCCTACCCCGAGAAAACTCAGAAAACTCTGACACGCCAGTATTTCCCCCAGCCTTTTCCCGGGAGTGCGGTACTGTATGAAGGCATTGAGCGGAACGATGTAGAGCCCCGCGCTGACGCCGGTAAGGAAGATAACCGTCAGCACGGCAGGCAGTCTGTGTGCCGCTCCGAAAGCTATTCCGCACGAAGTCAGTCCAAGCGCCCCGATGGGTATCACCCCGAATTCGATATTCCGCCCCGATACCTTCCCCGACAGGAAGGCGCCGGCGCCGATACCCAGCGCCGCCAGCGCGAACAGGTACCCGCCGCGGTCGAATTCCAGTCCGAGCACGCTCTCTCCGTAAAGAAACAGGTTCATCTGCATAAAAGAGCCGATGAACGTGAAATATACTGCTCCCAGGACGCTCAGAAGCAGGTACTTGTCTTTGCTTATTTTTCCGAGTGTCTTGAAAATGTCCACGACGAAAAGGGGGGTAAACGCCCTCTTCTCTCCCGCCGCGGGAGTTTTTGAAATCCGCACGCTTACCGCGGTGCCCGCAACGGCGATACCCAGGCATACCGCGGCCACCGCCCTGTGATTGCCCGTCCACACCTTGTCCAGAAAGAGTGACGGGAAAAGAGTTCCCAGTATTACCGCCAGGTATGTGAGCCCCACCAGGTAACTGTTTGCCCTGGAGAGAAGGTCGGGAGTTACCAG
Organism: Kiritimatiellia bacterium; assembly: GCA_046483125.1. Taxonomy (GTDB): domain Bacteria; phylum Verrucomicrobiota; class Kiritimatiellia; order UBA8416; family JAWODU01; genus JAWODU01. The sequence continues at coordinate 4,784 of JAWODU010000089.1, read as the reverse complement.
TTCCGGCACTATGCCGTACTTCGAAGGCCCGAACATCGCGCTCTGTACGCACATCAGGAAAATCAGGCCGTAGAAAACAAAGTCCGGGACCGCCTGTCCTCCTGCTATCGCCGCGAGCCCCAGTGACATCACGCCGATTTCCAGGAATTTCGCCCACACGAGTATGTTCCGTTTACTGAAACGGTCCGCCAGCACTCCGGAGGCATGTGTGAAAAGCAGGAAAGGCAGGACGAAGGCGATAGAAGCGTTTGCCATTATCGCGGCGCGGTGTCCTTCGCCGTGGAGGTGAGCGAGAAAGAAAATGACAAGCAGTTTGAACGCGTTGTCGTTAAGCGCGCCCAGAAACTGGGTGACGTTCAGCCACCAGATCGATTTCGGCAGTCTGCCGGGCTTGTCATCCATACCGGGGGTTATAGCATGACCCGCGCCGTTTCTCAAGTGGAACACAAGGCCGGGGCAACCACGGATTATGCCGATGTTCGCCGATCGGGGGATCGGCTCCTACAGAAGCCCTGCGGGTGAGACACCCGCTGCTACAACGGTCGGAAGGTGTAGTAACGCGTGTCTCACGCGTACGTGCAGAAGGCGAACCATGTTCGCGGAAGGTCGGGATAGATGGCAGAGGGAGAGATTAAGATTGGGATTAAGATGGAGGGAGAGAAGATTTTTAGACAGGATCTACAGGATTTACAGGATCATAAGAGCACTGCCCGCAATGTCTCTACTGCTCTGCTCTTCTTGCATCGCGCTCGACACGCCGGGCCGGCAGTTCTATATTGCTTTCATGAACAGGTTCAGAGAAGATACCCCTTACGTCTTCCGCCCCGCCCGCTACTCCAGAGGCTGGGCCAGGGTGATCTACGCGCTCAGCGACGCTCTTTACCTTCATCACCGCCACAAGGTTCGCTCGGTCAAGGTCCTTTCCGGCGGCGAACGCCTGCTCGAAGCCTGCCGCAACGGACACTCAATTCTTCTTACGCCCAACCACAGCGACCATTGCGATCCCCATGTCCTCCTGCACCTCAGCCGCCGCTACGGTATAGCCGCCCACTTCATGGCCGCGCGCCAGATCTTTGAAAAGAAAAAAGGACTGCAGGGCGCCGTACTTCAGAGAGCGGGCGTGTTTTCCATTGACCGCGAAGGCACGGACCTCAGGTCCATAAAGGAAGCCATGCGCATCCTTACCGAGGCCAGGTTTCCGCTGATCATATTCCCGGAAGGAGAGATATATCATCTCAACGAACGTCTTACGCCTCTCAACGACGGAGCGGCCACTCTCGCTCTGCGGGTTGCAAAAAAAACGTCTTCAGACCCGGCGAAACGTGTCCTGATAATACCGACCGCCATCAGGTACACTTACACCGAGGACATATCGCCGAGCTTCCCTGAACGTCTCGCACATCTTGAGGAAAGAATTCTATGGTCGCCCCAGAGCCACCTCGGAGTGGTCGACAGAATCTACAAGCTCGGAGAAGCGCTCGTTGCGCTGAAGGAAAAGGAATACCTCGACCGCACTCTTTCGGGGCCGCTCACGCAAAGGCTGGCGGAGTTCCGGGAGATACTCATAGGCGAGGAGGAAAAAACATATTTCGATTCCGTTTCGGATGAGAACCATCCCGCGCGGGTCAGGCGCCTGAGGGCGAAAATAAGGTCCATTCTGCTGGCGGACGAAAAGCCGGGCGCCGAAACCGCCTCACGCTGTTACCGGAGCCTGGACCGTCTTTACTTTGCAGTTCAGCTTTACAGTTATCCCGGGCAGTATCTGCGTGAGAAGGTCTCAATGGACAGGATTGCCGAGACGCTTCACAAGTTCGAGGAGGATATCTTCTCGCTCAACCGGATAAGGGGTGAAAGAATCGCCGAGGTAACATTTCTGGATCCCGTGGACGCTGCCGCCGAGGTCCCGGCGTACAGCGAAAACGCCAGGCAGACGGTAGCCGGTGTGACCCGCCGCATTGAAAGCAGGATGCGCGAAGTACTGGAAGCCCGGTGAACCGGCGGAATATACAGGTATAAACTATGAACAGGAAAAAAACAGATCCCACGGAAAACCAGGGGAATTGTTCCGGTGAAACGGAGAGATCGGGTGTTGATTACGCTATCGAGAGCCGGTCGTGGCGTATCCGTGACATTCCCGAAAGACTCAGGCCCCGCGAGGAAATGGAGCGCGTGGGCCCGAAAAACGTTTCCGACGACGTGCTTCTGGCAATTCTGCTTCGAAGCGGAGTCAAGGGCAGGAACGTCAGGGAACTGGCGTCCGAACTGCTGAGGCGCTACGGCTCGCTGACGGCCATTGCGTCATGCTCCATAGACGAACTGTCCCGCATACGCGGCATAAGCAAGGTCAAGGCGCAGGTAGTCGCCGCCGGCCTGGAGGTGGGCAGGCGGCTTAGCGAGGAAGCCATGCCCCCGCGTGTTCCCGTCCGCACTCCGGAAGACGCCGCGAAACTTCTCAGGGCCGAAGCCCGCGGCCTTCAGCACGAGGTATTCTGGGTGCTCCTTCTCGACAACAAGAACTACCTGCACCGCAAACCGCTGGACATTACCCGCGGACTTCTCGACGCGAGTCTTGTGCATCCGCGCGAAGTGTTCAGGGAAGCGGTACAGGGCCCTACCGCGGCGGTTGTGCTGGTGCACAACCATCCTTCGGGCGATCCCCGCCCCTCCCAGGAGGATCTCCGCATAACCCGCCAGCTTGTGCAGGCTGGAAAGATCGTGGACATAAAAGTGCTCGACCATGTGATTCTTGGAGACGGATCGAGCGGGGGCAGGAAGGCGTTCTTCAGCATGCGCGAGGAGGGCGCGGCCGATTTCGGCTAAACAGGTTCAAGGGGAATCTTTACGGACGAGCGATTTTCGTAACGTACCCATTCCGCGTATCCCGCATCGCACGCCGATTTTACGGCTTCTTTAAAACCGTTTGCCGCGTCTGCCGGATCGTGCGCGTCGGAGCCGAAACAGATGGGTATCCCCCGCTCCGCCGCCATGTCCAGGAGCAATTGCGAAGGGTAAATCTCTTTTGCCGGCCGGCGAAGTCCCGATGTATTGATTTCGACAGCCATCCCGGACCCGGCCACGGCATCCAGAACAGGAGCGGCCATCTCCCGCGTTTCGGCGTCGCGAGGACGGTACCCGAATTTCTTGGGCAGATCGAGGTGGGCCACTACGTCGTACATTCCGGTTGTTACCATTTCCGTCACAATTTCAAAATAACGCCGCCACGCGTCCTCAACATTCACCGTCTTCCAGACGGTGTGTTCGTCCGGATCGTCGAACCCCCAGTTGTCGATGAAATGGACAGCGCCTATCACCATGTCGAAATCCTGGTCGGCGAGCCAGGCCGGAAGGAAGTTTTCACACCCGGGATAGTAATCGGCCTCTATACCGAAGCGGACGGCGGGTCCGTTTTTACTTTGCAGATCTGTGACCATCAAGCGGTACGATTCGAACTGGTCGAGTGCCATGCGGTTCTTCGGGTCGTAGCCGCAGGGCGCCGGAGCGTGGTCGGTAAAGCATATTCCGCGCAGTCCGAGGCGGCGGGCGGCATCACGGTACTGTGATACCTCGCCCCGGGCGTGCCTGCACAGCGGGGTGTGAATGTGTGAATCATCCGGAAGCATGCCGGTATCCTTTCGTGTTATGGGTCAGCTGACGTGAATCTACATAAGGGAAAAGGACACGGCAAGTAAGGAAAGCAAGCGGTGCTCAGTACCATGGCCCGGCCGGCTTGACCGGGCTCCGCCAGTGCCCTGTACCCCGCGTCACGCAGGCGTGGGGTCCGGGGGCCCGGGGTACCGCAACCGACCCCTTCCCCCTGCGTGGTGAATTCCGTTCGAAAATCGGACGTAAGCTTCACCGCTGCTACTGCGTTGTCGCGGGTCTCGCGTATACGAATACAGCTCAACCCGCGGAGCCCACGCCTACGGCGTGGCAAGCTTGTATCCTTGTCCCGCTGAAAGCGGACAGCGGCAAATCTTCCATCCGATTTTCGAATCCTGCGGAAGCGGAATTCACCACGCGGTTTGCCGCATCGCGGGCGGCGTACTGGAGGTTCTTCAGCGCCGCCGGGCGCGATGCAATGGGAGGAGAGCAGTAGAGACGTGGTGGGTGTTTCCATGGACTAAGTGTCCCTTCCCTCCCATCTTAATCCTAATCTTAATCACAATCTTAATCTCTCCCTGTGTCGTCTGTCATCCGTTCGGACCTTCGGCGAACAGTGGTTCGCCTCCTACACGTACGCGTGAGACACGCGTTACTACACCTTCCGACGGTTGTAGTAGCGGGTGTCTCACCCGCAGGACTTCTGTAGGAGCCGATCCCTCGATCGGCGAACATCCGTGCAATCCGTGGTTGCTCCCCTCCCGCATCGAGGGCGGCATACTGGAGATTCTTCAGCGCCGCTTCTCCGCGATGCAATGGGAGCAGGGCAGTTCTTTCAGAAGGGCTATTTGATGCTGAAGATACTTCCCTGTGACAGGAGGACTATCTTTCCGCCGCCGGCGGAGTCCTGCACCTGGGTGAAATCGGCGGCCGTGTAAGTTCCGGCGCTCTGGCTGTCGCCCGCCACCGTAAACCTGTCGTTCAAGGTCACCACGAAGCCGTTGAGGTTGAAAACCGCGCTTGAACCGAGATCAAGCGAACCCAGTTCAGTGTTGTCGGTGATCAATACTTTCGGGCTGTTTCTCAGCACGAATGTCACCTCCGACAGATCGTCGTCAAACGCGTAATCCTCAGCAGGGTAAGTGCCGTCCCCGGCGAAGCTCGGCGGCAGCTCGCACCAGCCG
>JAWODU010000103.1:0-87139 GCA_046483125.1 Kiritimatiellia bacterium | reverse complement strand
TGAAACTCTCCTCAAGCGCTCGGGTTTTTGTTATGCTCCGAGCATGTGAGGGGAAAAGGAGGCTCCTCGCCCAGAATCAAATCGTAGAGATCGACCAAGATCAACAACAAGAAACATAAGAAAGGAACCTCCAAAATGAAGTTCTATCGTACGACGAGTGAGTATAACTGCGGGGTAGACCTGCACTCAAGACAAATGTACATGTGCGTGATGGACCGGGAAGGCAATAAGCTGGTCCATACAAACGTAACGGGCAATGACTGGGAGTATTTTCTCTCACGGATCAAGCCTTATCGGGACGATCTGACGGTATGCTGTGAGTGTACATTCAACTGGTACTGGCTGGCGGATGCCTGTGGGTCTGAGGGGATAGAGTTCGTGCTGGCGCATGCGCTGTATACCAAGGCGATCCACGGCGGGAAGAACAAGAACGACCGGATCGATTCCGAGAAGCTGGCACATCTGCTGAGGAGCAACCTGATACCGCCCGCATATGTGTATCCTGCCGCGAAGCGGTCAGTACGAGATCTGCTAAGACGCAGGACCAGCTTCGTATGGAAACGCTCTGAGCTGTTACAGCATCTTACCTGCATGCCGCTGGTCCAGGGACAACAGCCGGTCAAGCAGTGCCAGCACCGGGTCAGGGAACGGTGGTTCGAGCAACTCAGACCACGTTTTGATGAGCCGATGCGGAAAGTCTCGGCTGAGGCTGATATGTACCTGATCAAGGAGTTCGACAAGATCATAGATCGGTTAGAGCGGGTTATTGTCAAGGAAACAAAGAAGGAACGGGGTCGAGACTTTGCGCTGCTAAAGACCATTCCGGGGATCGGGGATATCCTGGCACTGACCATTCTATACGAGATGGATACAGTAGAAAGGTTCCCGAAGGTACAGAACTTCTCAAGTTACTGCCGGCTGGTTAAGGGGTCTGTTGCTTCTGCGGGAAAGATCAAGGGGTTGCGTGGAGCGAAGCTGGGAAACGCCTATCTGCGGTGGGCATTTGGAGAAGCCGCGGTAATCGGCAAACGCAGTAACCAGCATCTGCGCAGCTATGGCAAGAAGCTTGAGGCGCATAATCCGAAACCTGTGGTCAACGCGATACTGGCGCACAAGCTTGCGCGGAGTGTTTACTTTATGCTCAAGCATGGAAAGGGTTTTGATCCGAAGCTTTTTGCGAAAGGACTGTAATTAGAATACTGGTGATGGTGGTGTGAGCCACAAGTGCCCAACTGGACAGGATGAAAAGCCCTGCGACAGCCAGGCCGGACTCTTTGGGAGAGGACCAGGACCTCCATCTTGCCTGATCCCGCTGGTCTGACTTGGGCAGCCTGGTGGCTTCGCCGCCACGTGGCCTGCACAGCCAGGGGCTTTTGAATGGACTCACCGCCATCACCTTACAATTTATTGAACCGACAGAGGAGGTATCCGCCCCTGGCACAGGCCCGACAACAACTGGACCGTGGACCATTGGTAAAAAGCCTCAGAGAAGCGAGAACCAGCGCCTTTTGAATAGGTAGTGCCAGGGTGTACTGAGAATGTTTCTGGAACGTCCTTATTAAGGGCTTACGGACTCCCGTTACCAGCGGGATGATCCCGACGAACCACGATGGTTGTTTAGCTGGATCTGTCGGAGATCCGAAGCTTGATAACTGAAATTAAGACGGAACTTATCCTGCCGGTTCGGCTAACGAGGATTAGATTTAAGAATCTTCGCAAGAGGGGTTTTTGTGCTTGCTTTACTCGCGCTTATGGTTGGTTAGGTTTCCCGTCTTCATTCAGTAAACGAATCTACAACACGATCAGGTTGTCCAAACACTTCAAGGAACTCTCTGGCATCAAAAGGGATCGCGTGAAGGTTTTCTTTGGATGTACCAAGTTTGGGTGCGGAGATGCTGTATCGGGGAAACTTCCGCTTTGTTCCATCTTCCGAAACGGAATAGTCGTATGCTTCAGGATCATAGGTTACACGCATGCCAAGCAGTTGGTTGTCCTTGATAAAGAACTCGAATGGATGGAAATACAGACGCTCCGTTCCCTCCTTCCATACATTGGATTTCCACGGGGCACGAGCCGTTGCCTTCTGAATGAGAACTGACGTAACGTCCGGTTTCGTAAGGTCTATGACTGTGCCGTCGTGCAGTTCAATAAACACTTTAGGTATTCCGCTGTATGGCGCATCGGATGTCCCGAGTGTGAATACCTTGTATTTGTCCTTATCGAAATACGCGTGGGCCACGAGGGAGTCTTTGAACAACTCACGCACGTTTGTAATGCCGAAGAAGAACGCACGCTCCTTCTCGACAGGAACGTCGAAGGGATAGTCCGAGCGGGCGCAAGAGCAACAAAGCAGGAGACATGCTGCGCTCAGCATAAGTATAGTTTCTTTCTTCATTCTGAAACCTAACGCTTGGGCTCACACTTTTTTCATTCCGCGCGCGGAATGAAAAATAGTTGTGCAGCCCGTTGTTGGCATCAGTCTTTTCTTCGTTTCAGCCAGATCCCGGCATCGTCAATATGGACAACTTCCCAACTCTGATTCCCTTGGTCGTTCAACCATTGGGTAAGGCGATTGACTCGCATCTTGACTTCCCCCGGTCCGGTATCTGGTCTTTCGGAAACCGGAACTGTCATGATCTTCTCTATGGCATCAGGATCAACAAACTTGTACTCCCATCTTGCGGAACTGGTCGGCTGTGTGAGGGCACAGCCCGTAACGACTCCTACGGCAAGAACTGCAATCAGTATTCTCATCATTTTCTCCATGCTAACGTGAACATCACGGGCCAGTGGGAGACGCGCTCGGCGCGGCTTCCACTGGTACCGTGGATGTTGTGGTTGGGGTCCTCTTGTTCAGTGCTCTCGTGAATTCTTCAACTGACATCCATTTCATGCTGCCGTCGGCAAAGACGACGGCAGCTCCGGTTTCGTTCTTCCAAGTGTACACGCCCGGTGGCAGGTATGCCACGATGGCATCATGCGGAGAGTCCTCTGTTCGACCCGGGATGTACACATAGTCCGTCCATTCACTCACGTTCGTCAGAGCGCCTGCGCTCTGACGATTCTGCCAGCGGACAAATGCCGATGGATTGTCGATCTCGGTTTCGGTGAGTGCTTCAAGATTCAGAGGAAACTCCCCGCCGTGGTTCATCGCGTAAAGCATGCAGCCCATGTAGATCATCTTGAGGTTGTTCATGTCCCGGATGTAGGGCGGGTGCTTGTGGCCGGGGAACGTCGGCAAGATGATGTACGCCGCGAGTGCGAGCACCGCGACGACCAAGATCAGCTTGAGCAATCCTTTCATCTTCTTGACCCCAACGTGAGAAGTGAGCATTTTGCGCGGTACGTGCAAATATGCTCGACTTCATGGTTGGGTGATTACAGTTCTCCAGTATGCTCCTTGCCGAACAACCCCACGGAGAGGAACTCATCTTCATTCTTTTCGTTTCGATAACACACTTCCCAATATGGTTTCCAAAACCTGCCGCCTGAGAACTCGATTCGTGTTGCATGATACGTCCAGCCTGCAGGACCTTCCTTCTGTTCCCACTCGTCCCAATACCGGGCGGCAAATCTTCGGGCCGCAATGAGGGAAGACATGATGGCCATGGCGACGAGAAGAAACACCGACGCTACGGCAATGATTGGCAGTTTCTTTTTCATTTCATCTCTCACCCAACGTCGCAAATCAGCGGCGCGGTATTCCGCGTACGCTGCATTTGTCTGGTTCGACGCTCATTTCTTCTTTTCAAACGTTGAGCCGAAATGGGACAGGAAGAACTGCTTCCCGCCTGTCCACCAGCCTTTCTCAGGCTTGGCAAGCATAGGCCGCATGCAAGTCGTCATTTGCAGGGTGACGATAATGAGTATCAAGAACCACATCTTGATTCCCGCTTGCTTCTGAAACAGTGGGTTGGCTCGTAGTTTGCCAACATATCTTGCGGCAAACGACAGGGCAATCAGCCAGATGAAGAGGGTTAGAATGACGATGAACGAGAGGCTTTCCGTGGAGACCGCGAAGAGCCACGCGACGGGTGCCAGTCCCACAAGAAGAAGCCCGACCATCGCAAGACAGGAGCAGCCGAGTGCAACGGTTTGTGAAATGGACAAAGGCGATCCCGCTACGCAAGCGAAGACGTAAAGACTCGGGAAGCACAACAACAGTGAGCAGACGGCAACCAAGGGAGCCTTCACAACATCCATGAGTGCCACCGACCATCCGCCAAACAGGCCGACAGCAAAACCGAAGACTGCGTGACAAACTACGGCTACCACAAGGAGTGATACTGCAGCAGAAACAAGCTCCTTTCGTTGATGGGCGATGGCATCCGCAACCCTGCTGGGTGCCTTCAGCAAAGATGTTACGATGTTGCCTGTGTTCGTTGCCGTGTTGCTATTGGGCATTGGAGGCGGGGGTGTTGATGATGTTCTGCTCTTGTCTTCAGTCATTGGTTCTCTCCTATCTTCCTCCCGTTACGAGGAACGGGAGAACTTCTGTGAATACGAACTCGTAGAAATTGCGGTCAAGACAGTCTGGGCGCATGAAGGCTACGGGGTAGAACGGGCTTCCAACAAAGGGCCTTAGAATCCACGATAACTGACAGCCAACGAAAGCGAAGGCGATAAGCCACAACACAAAGAGGGCACCTGAAGGACAACGGTCACTCACAACGCGTCGCAGGCCTTTAAGCAGGGACGCGTTGCCGGCGACGCCGGCAATGCCCAAGATGACGATGTGAGTCACCAGAATCAGATTGTGGGAGTAACGCAGCTCGTCGTGTGTTCCCGCGTATGAAATGCCCGACGCCAGGAAGAAGAGCACAACCGGCACAAGGCTGAGGAGAATCCAGCAGGCAATAGTCATGGACGCGAGAACCACAGACACGGTTGACCGAAAAGAAAGACCTGCCCCAAGAATGCTTGCAGTCATCCAGTTGAACACAGAGACAGCCGCCATTGTGCCCAGAAACAACAAGGGTAATTTGACGGCGACATAGGCGGACAGAAGAGGGGATCTCCATCCGGCAAGAACGGTGCCGTACAGACCACAGGTCAGAACCACGAACAGTGTGAGACTTAGCAAGTCTCGCCAGTCAAGCTGGTCCTTCCGAACGGCTTCCCAGAAGGAGTCCCGGTGACGCAGTAGTGTGATGGGCCATTTCATTGTCTATCGTCGAACGCTGAAACTAACGTGCAGGCAAGAGACGCGCAAAGCGCGGCTATTGACTGTCACGTTCAGTTATTTGTTGGGCTATTTTCTGTTTCTTTCCGTAATTCTGCAAGAGAGACACTGCTTCTTTGTGTCCTTTTCGCTGTGCATGTTCTAAAGCTGTGCCACCATATTTCGATTTGTGGTGGATATCGGCTCCTGCTGACATCAGTAATTGGACAGCGTTGGTGTCGCCGACCCACGCGGCACAAATCAACGGGGTGTCTCCTCGTGTGTATGATGAAGCATTCACATTTCCCCCGTTTCCAACAAGGGTTTTCAAAATGCTTCGATAGGCGGGAAATCTGTCTGGCTTGATGTATGTTGGTGTTGGAGCGGGCATAATCAACGGAGTGTTTCCCATCTTGTCTCGTGCATTTACGTCCGCTCCGCGATCAACCAGTAACTTCACTGTGTCAGCGTGTAAGCCCCATGCTGCAAGGTGCAGAGGGGTCTTGGCTGAATCGCTTCTGATGTTTGGATCAACGCCAGCATCTAGCAGTACCACAATAAGTTCGTTATTTCCTGATCTGGCGGCGGCATGCAACGGTGTTTCATTTCCCTTCCAACTGGCGCCTTGTTTAGGATTGGCACCCTTGGAAAGAAGGTACTTGGCAATATCCTTCTCTCCGTACAAGGCTGCAGTGTAAAGAGGTGTTCTTCCAGATGAATCTGTCTTCTCTACCGATACGCCGCCATCAATAAACCTTTGGAGGGCTTTGATATCACCTCTTTGGATTGCGCTATGAACTTGAATCGCTTCTTGATCTGCGGGAGCACAGCCCGTGATCAATGACGCGCTGAACAGTGCAAACAAGATAGGGTCTATTATCTTCATTATCTTCTTAGCCCAACGATTGACTTAACCTTTTGAAAATTCCGCGGAATTTTCAATAAGGTTGAAGTCGTTGTTAGTGCTGCATTTTCTTGAAGTATTCCCTGAAGACACCTGCTGGTGCATGTGCTTCAACATAGTATTCATCATCAGATATTAGCTTGATGATTTGACCTCCTTCGTTTGAAAAGAAGGTGTCTTCAGATTGTTTTATCCATTTAGTTCTTGTCCGAATGCTTTCGTTTTCATTTAGCACTAGTGTAAGACGTCCAGATTTCCATTCGTGGATAAAGTCGCCGAAAATTGTCTCGATCTTTTCTTTACCACGTTCAGCAATCAAATCGCCGGGATCGTGTTTCTTCATCCACTCCATCGTCTTGTCACGATTGCTCTGATAGCTTCCGTCCAGCGGAAGCTCTGCTGATCGTATCAAGATGGTGCTGCATCCAGACAGCAACAGAACAGTCACGATTGTCAGATGTTTCATTTTCATTGCACTAACGTCGCAAATCAGCGGCGCGGTTTACCGCGTACGCTGGATTTGTCTTGTTCGACAGTCATTGGTTGTTCTCTTGAGTCTACAAGTTGTGCTGTGATCAAAAGGAAAGTTACAGATTCTTTCCTTTCGTCACTAATGCCACCGCCGGCAAGAACGGTTGTTCCGTTCTTGATTCTAACTGAAGTGTTTACGCTTTGTGTCCTGAAAAATGGCTGTTCGATTTCTCCGGTTTTCGTGTTGCCCAGCGAGTCTGTGTATTGTGCCTTATACTTCATCCAGACAGGCGGAGCGACAAGCTCCGCCTGAAAAGTAAGGAAAATATCCAATCCTTTTGCATCAAGTTCAGGGAGAGCAGTGAAGATAGCTCCGACCTCGCGTGTCTCAAAATCAGATGGTGTGAAAGCTGTTATGACTATCGGGCGGTCAACAGCGTTGGTTGCCGACTGACTGGTGACAGCCAAGTCGGTTGGATAAATTACTTCCTCAACACTCTTGACGGTCGATTCCTGTCCTGCCTGCATCAGGACTGTGGGAGAGTGCAGAACGGTTGCTTGTCCGGACTGCTTGAACCCGAGAATCAGCTTGGCTGAGGGGAGTTGATCGGGGGTGTTGCGCTGAACATTGTCGAGTACAGCTTTTGGAACCGAGAGGAACTCCGCCCGAATCATGATCTGCGGGTAAGTCTCATCGGCGAGTGTCGGTGAGCAGAACACTGCCAGCACGGCAAAACTGATTGCGATTATCTTCATTCTCTCCTCCTGTCGAACGTCTGCCTTGAGGATCGGCGCTATTGCGACGTATCCTCCGAGGCCTTGTTGTGCATTTGTTCCTTGATTTTCGCTTTCAGCAACATGTTGACGACACGTCCTTTGAGTTCCTCAGGCGTTTCCTCTTTCTCCTTCACTGCGTCAATAAAGCCCGAGAAGTCTTTTGTGAATTCACGCGCAGTGTCAAGCTTCTCACCGGAAACAGGGATCAGCTTGCCGTCCGCAACATCGTAAGCTTCAACAATCCCGTTGTCGTCATCCATCAGGACAACGTTCTTCAATCCGCCTGTGGGAGAGTGCTCGAATCCGACGGTGACCGGCAGGCCAGCCTCGGCATTGCAGGTATGGGTGCCTTGGAAATCGACGATCTCAGCAACCTTGAGGTCGCCGATCAGTATTTCCTGCCGCAGAATACGTTTTGCGGGGTCTTCGGACTTGTATTGAACACGGCGCAAGATGTTGGTCCCGTCGCGTTGGAAAGTGATGGTATCCTTCTTTTCGTCGGACTCGGTCTTGGATGTCGGATCACCGACAGCAAGGCAAAGCGACGCGACGATGACGATGCCCGCGCAGATGCTCGTAAATCTCTTCATTCTTTTCCTTTGCACAACAGTGTGCTATACGGACGTCGGCCTAGATAGTTTAGCATTGACGGCATTCTAGATAGTTATATCGTTATCTCATTATTTCCAATTTAAACCCTGAAGTCAATCCAAAAGGACCACCCGACCATGCAAAACGAGGCATTGCACCACCACGAAGCAGAACGGTTCTGGGATAATTACAAGAAGGCATTGCGCCAGGACGGAGTCAAAGAAAAGGAAATCCCCTGGTACGTCAAGAAGGTGGAATACTATGTCAAACATACTGCCGGCAAAGTAAAACTCAGAAACCAGACCGAAGAAGACGTGGCGTCGTACCTCGTGAATCTGTGTAAGAACGTGAGGCTTAAAGACTGGCAATATGTGCAGAACGTGGAAGCCATACGTATTCTTTTCCGGAAAATCGTGCAGGCCAACTGGGCAGACGCTTTTCCATGGAGTAAATGGAAGGAACCCCATCTGAATTTCCCCGAAAGGATAACAGAACCCTTCCAAAATGACGAAACCTGGCAGGCAAAGCCCGCCGGTGAAGAATTCCGGGACAAACTCAAGGGCAAGGCATGGCGAGGGCTTTACAGGGACAAATTCGACAAGCTCAGGGAAGAGATCCGGACAAAGCATTATTCAATCAGAACAGAACGCACTTACGAGGAATGGATTGCCCGCTTCCTGACATTCCACGACCTCAAAGACCCGGTCATGATGTCGGCTTCCAGCGTACGGGAATACCTGAATTACCTGGCGAACGTGAGGCAGGTATCGGCGAGTACTCAGAACCAGGCGCTTTGCGCGCTGTCGTTCTTCTGGAAACACGTACTGAATGTGAAACTCGGGGACATGGGCGATTTCGAATACGCAAAGCGGCCCAGGAGACAACCTGTCGTGCTTACACGCTCGGAAACCGGGAAGCTGTTCGAGCATCTCGAGGAAACTTACGAACTCATGGCGGGCCTGCTTTACGGCTCGGGCCTGCGTATCATGGAATGCGCGCGCCTGCGCGTAAAAGACGTGGAATTCGAGACCGGGCAGATAGTGGTAAGGGACGGAAAGGGGCAGAAAGACAGGGTAACGGTACTCCCGGCAAAGTACGCTAAACCACTGGAGGAACATCTCAAGAAAGTAAGGAAGCTCTTTGAAGCGGATCGAAAAGAAGGAATCGAGGACGTTTACATCTGGCCCTCCCTGGCACGAAAATATCCGAACCTCGGCAGGGAATGGGGTTGGCAGTACGTGTTTCCGGCTTCAGATTATTCAACCGACCCCCGGAGCGGAAGGGTTCGACGCCATCATGTAAGCGCCTCTGCTGTGCAGAAAGCGGTAAAAAAGGCGGCGTCAAAAGCGGGTATTCTCAAACAGGTAAGCTGTCACACTCTGCGTCACTCCTTCGCGACTCATCTTCTGGAACAGGGATACGACATCAGGACGGTGCAGGATCTTCTGGGACACGCCGATGTTTCGACAACTATGATTTATACTCACGTGATGAACAAGCCGGGCCTGGCAGTTAAAAGCCCTGCGGACGCGGATAATGAATAAAGCGGCAAAACCTCCCGAACTAATCGGTTTGACAAGGGACGCAGGGCGGCCAATAGTCTTCTTTCGGCGAAGTCGCGGAGGTGGGTTATGGCTATGAAGAAGGTATGGGCGTTGATAGCAGGGTTGGTTTTCGGCCTCGCGGCCGGATCTGTAAGGACACCGGCGGACGAGCTCGTCGACGGGGTGGCGGCATACGTGAACGAAAACGCGATAACGGTCGGCGAGGTAAAACAGGCAATAGGGCCTCTCAGGCGCAGGCTGGCGTCGGCCTACGAGGGTGAAGAACTTCAGTCGAGACTGGGAGAGGCCTACGAAAAAGCCCTCAAGGCTCTAGTGGAGGAAAAGCTTATACTGGACGCTTACGAGCGCGAAGAAAACAAAGTGCCGGAGCAGGCGCTTGAAAGCCGCATTGACGTAATTCAGAAAAGCATGTTTGAGGAAAAGAGTTCTGATTTCATGGAGGCTCTCAGGGCGGAAAATATGACCTACGAAGACTGGCGCGAGGAAATGCGCGAGAATCTCATCGTCAATGTAATGCGGAATGAATACGTGGAAACCGGCGTTGAGGTTTCGCCGTCCGAAATTCAGGCTTTTTACGAAGAGAACCGGGAGAAATTCGAGGTCCCCGGGGAAGTGAAATTACGCATGATCGTGCTGAAAGCCGGAGGAGGGGCGAGCCGCGACGCGATCCGGCGCCAGGCGCAGGAAATACTGCGCGAACTCGAGGCCGGAAAAGATTTCGCGGTAATCGCCAGGCGCCAGTCGGAAGGCAATATGGCCGACAAGGGGGGCGATTGGGGCTGGATTGATCCTTCAATTCTCAGGCCGGAACTGGCCGCGGCGGCGGCCCGTCTCCAGCCCGGTGAAATAAGCAGTGTAATCGAAACCCGCGAGGAGTTCTACATAATCCGCGTGGAGGGACGCAAGGACGTTGCCGCGCCGTCTTTCGCGGAAGTAGAAGAACGGATAGAAAAACTTCTGAGGCACACCAAAAGCGAGGCGTTATACGAGAAGTGGGTAGCCGGTCTCAGGAAAAAGGCATACGTGCGCGTGTTCGAGCACGACATTTTCTGACCGGTTATGAACCTCGCAAGCCCCTCGAATGTGCGGAGCCTCCTGAAACGGCTGAACGTCCGTCCCAGCCGCCGCATGGGCCAGAACTTTCTCGTGGATTCCAATATTCTCGGCATTCTTACGCGGGCGGCCGCGGTAAAGGAGGATGATACCGTTTTCGAGCCGGGCCCCGGGCTGGGAATACTGACCGGAAAGCTTCTCGAGAAGGCGCGGCAGGTGGTGGCGGTGGAAAAAGACCGGCGGCTCTTCGAACACCTGCGCGAAGCACTGGGAGAACGCGGCAACCTGAGGCTCATACACGGAGACGCTTGCGAAACCGCTGTACGGGGAAAAAACAGCTCCGGAAACGGGACATCCGGGGAGGAAACCGCCGTTGTCGCGGACAAGGTGGTTTCGAACCTGCCGTTTTCAACGGGAAGCCGTATTCTGTGCGAACTGGCGGCGGCCGATCCGCCGCCATCTGAGGTCCTGGTGACCGTTCAGCTCGAAGTGGCAAAACGCCTGACGGCCCCGGCGGGGTCGAAGGACTACGGACTGCTGAGCTTGTGGACACGGCTCGTTTACGACGTAAAAATGCTCAGGAAAGTAAGCCCCGGCTGTTTCTGGCCGAAACCCGCGGTTTATTCCGCCATAGTAAGGCTCAAACGGCGCGGCGATCTGCCCGGCACGGCGGAAGAACGGGGGAAATGCCGCTATGTCGCCGGACGGGCCTTCGCGAGACGGCGCAAGCAGATGGCCACCATACTGAAATCACTGCCCGGCTGTGCGCCGCCGGGCGATGATGATCCGGCGGACGTCCTGGAAGGGGCGGGGATTGAATATGAGGCACGGCCGGCTGAACTTGCGCCGGAAGATTGGATGAAACTGATAAAGGCATTGACTCTCAAGACACCCGGCGTTTTCATGTCCATGGGTTGATCAGCCGAAGAATGGAGAAATTTTGACGGGATCAGCAGGATCAACGGCATAACGGGTAGTGAAGGAGGAAGATGTGAAGAAAGTAAGACTGGGCGTTGTCGGCGTGGGTAATATGGGTTCCAGCCACGCGGCGCGCATTCAGAAGGGCGAATTTGAGGGTTGCGAACTGACCGCGGTATGCGACATAGATCCGAAGCGGATGAAGAACATTCCGGGCGAAGTCGAAAAATTCACCGATTACCGGAAGCTTATCCGTGCGGGCAAGACGGACGGGGTCCTGATAGCCACTCCGCATTACGACCACACGGTCGTGGGAATCGCGGCGCTGAAAGCGGGGCTTCACGTTCTGGTGGAAAAACCCATTTCCGTCCACAAGGCGGACTGCGAGAGACTGATAGCGGCGCATCGCCGGAAGAAGCAGGTGTTCGCGGCCATGTTCAACCAGAGAACCGATCCGTTTTTCCAAAAGGCCAGACAGCTTGTGAAAAACGGCGATCTGGGGAAAATAACGCGGGTTAACTGGATAATAACATCCTGGTTCCGCACCGAATGCTATTACGCCACGGGAGACTGGCGCGCCACATGGGGTGGCGAAGGAGGCGGCGTTCTTTTGAATCAGTGCCCGCACCAGCTCGATCTCCTGCAGTGGATATGCGGCATGCCGGTCCGGCTGAGGGCGTTCTGCGGTATCGGGAAGAAACACAATATCGAAGTCGAAGATGAAGTAACCGCCCACTTTGAATACAAGAGCGGGGCGACGGGCGTATTCATAACCTCAACCGGAGAAGCCCCGGGAACGAACCGGCTGGAAATAACCGGCGATATGGGAAAACTCGTCGCCGAAAACGACACCCTTCGATTCACGCGCAACGAAATGCCCGTTTCTAAATTCTGCAGGCAAACAAAGAAGTCGTTCGCCGTGCCCGAAGTATGGAACATTGAAATACCGGTCCGGGGCCATGGCGGACAGCACGGCGAGATTATCCGGAATTTCGTGGACGCCATACGGAAGGGCAAACGGCTTATAGCCCCGGCGAAGGAGGGTATTCACTCCGTCGAACTTGCAAACGCGATGCTGTATTCTTCGTTAACGGGAAAACCCGTCACTTTTCCCCTGGACGCCGCGGCGTACGAAAGACGGCTTAAGAAACTCATAAGGGAATCAAAGTTCGTGAAGAAAACAGCAGGAAAGAAGGTAAAGGAAGACATATCCGATTCATTTTGAAGAGCAGGTGTTTAAACCGAAAAACCAAAAAGGAGAAGAAAGAATGAGTAAACCGCGAGTAGGAGCGCAACTGTACACGGTGCGCGAATTCACAAAGACCATACCGGATATCGCCGAAACGCTTAAGAAAGTACACAAGGCCGGTTACGAGACCGTCCAGATATCGGGTTTCGGCCCGGTCGACCCCAAAGAAGTGGCCAAGGTAGTCAAGGATGAAGGCATAACGGTCGCCGCAACCCACGTGGGCTGGCAGAGATTTCTCGACGATCTCGACTCGCTGATCGAGGAACACAAAATGTGGAACTGTTCCCATCCGGCAATCGGCGGACTGCCCCAGGAATATTTCAGCGAAGACGGCGTGCGGCGTTTCCTCGACGAACTGGCGCCGATAGCCGAAAAGCTGGCCGCCGAGGGGATGGATTTTTCCTACCATAACCACAATCACGAACTGGTGAAGTACGGGGACCGTACCTGGCTTGCGAATCTCTATGAAACGGCCGCCCCGAATGTCCTGAAGGCCGAAATCGACACTTACTGGATACAGGCCGGCGGCGGCGATCCCGCGAGGTGGGTGGAAAAGTGCGCCGGGCGCGAGCCGCTCCTGCATTTGAAGGATATGTGCATTACCCCGGAACGCGAACAGCGGTTCGCGGAAATCGGCGAGGGCAACCTCAACTGGGAGACAATACTGCCGGCCGCGGAAGACGGAGGCGTGGAATACCTCCTGGTTGAGCAGGACAAATGTTATGAACGGGATCCTTTTGAGTCCCTGGCCATAAGCCACAGGAACCTTTCGGAACTCGGCTACAGCTAACCAGTCCTCTCATGTCCGAAAAGCATACACCCATGATGCGCCAGTACCGCCGCATCAAGCGAGAGCTGGCGGACGACGTTATTCTGTTCTTCAGGCTCGGCGATTTCTACGAAATGTTTTTCGAGGACGCCAGGGAAGCGGCGCCCGTCCTGGACATCGCCCTCACGAAGAGGAACAACGTTCCCATGTGCGGCGTCCCGTATCACGCCTCGGAAAGCTACATGGCTAAACTCATCCGGGCGGGCCGCAAAGTGGCGGTGTGCGACCAGGTTGAAGACCCCTCTGCTTCCCGGGGAATCGTTCGCAGGGAAGTGACCCGGATAGTAACCGCCGGTACGGTTACCGAAGAAGCGATGCTGGAGAGCAGTAGAAGCAATTACCTGGCCGGCGTCCGCCGCGAAGGCGACACCCTGGGACTGGCCCTGCTGGATCTGGCCGCGGGAATATTCCGCGGAGCCCGTTTCTCGGACCCCGGCAAACTGAGGGACAACCTGGCGGCGTTCCGACCCTCGGAATGCGCCGTGGCGGAAGACCAGAAAGAAGACGAAGTGCTGCGCGCGGTGCTGGATTCTTTTCCCGGCATCCAGTTTACAGCCTGCCAGACATGGGCCTTTGAATACGAGACGGCCCGGGACGCGCTGTTGCGCCATTTCCGGGTTAAAACGCTGGACGGTTTCGGATGCGAAGGGGAAACGGCGCTCGTGGGCGCGGCCGGCGGTGTTATGGGTTACGTAAAGGACGATCTGAGACGCCGGGTGGAACACGTGCGCTCTTTCCAGGTATACGGCCCGGAAGATTTCCTGGTACTGGACGAAGCCACCTGCAGGAACCTGGACCTGGTATCTTCCGGCCTCTCGACTGGTGAACCGGGCCTGAATACCGTGCTGGACGTGACAAAGACGGCAATGGGCGGCCGCCTTCTGCGGGAATGGATACTGCGTCCGCTTATAGACAGGAAGGAAATCAGCGCACGGCATGACACCGTTGAAGCCTTCTCGAACGATCGGACGCTCCTGGGAAGACTCCGCGACGCCCTGGGGTCGATCAGGGACCTCCAGCGCCTGATCGCCAGAATAGGAACGGGCTCGGGCAACGCCCGGGACGTGGCGGCGCTGGGCCGGTCTCTCGCCGCCGTGCCGGAAATCCGCGGTGTCCTGGAAGGCCATCCGTCTGGTCACATCAGCGCCCGCGCGGGCCGAATGGAGCCTCTACCGGACCTGGTGGACCTGATAGACCGGGCAATCGCTGAAAGCCCGCCGCCGACCATCCGCGAAGGAGGCATTATAAGGAAAGGATACAACGCGGAACTCGACGCCCTGCGCCAAACTGCTTCGGACGGAAGGCGCTGGCTGGCCGAATACCAGGAGCACGAACGCCAGAGAACCGGGATCGGCAACCTGAAGGTGCGACATAACAAGGTTTTCGGCTATTACATCGAAGTTTCAAGGGGGCGGCTTTCGAACGTGCCGCCTGACTATATCAGAAAGCAGACGCTGGTAAACGCGGAACGGTTTTCCACCGAAGAACTCAAGGAGTACGAGAGCCGTATCCTGGGCGCGCAGGACAAGGCAACGGCCCTGGAGCACGAAATCTTCCTGGACCTCAGGCAGAAGGCGGCCGCGAATATGGAATGCATCCAGGCCACGGCCGCCGCCCTCGCCGAGCTGGACGTGCTCGGTTCCTTCGCCGACAGGGCAACGGCCCTGAATTACACCCGGCCGGTTATAACCGAAAAGGACATCATCAGGATTCGCGGCGGGCGCCATCCGCTCGTGGAACAGATGGCGGACACGGAACGTTTTGTGCCGAACGATACTCTGCTGGACTGCTCACGGAACCAGATTGTGATAATCACCGGCCCCAACATGGCGGGAAAATCGACGTATATCCGCCAGGTCGCGCTGATATCGGTAATGGCCCAGGCCGGTTCCTTCGTGCCGGCCGACGAGGCCGAGACAGGAATCGTCGACCGCGTATTCACTCGAATAGGCGCCACCGACGAACTCACGCGGGGGCGGAGCACCTTCATGGTCGAAATGCAGGAAACCGCGAACATTCTCAACAACGCCACGGCCGGAAGTCTGATAGTCCTGGATGAAATAGGCAGGGGTACGAGCACGTTCGACGGCATCAGCATCGCATGGGCGGTGGCCGAGTACCTCCACAACAGCGAACGCGCGAAAGCAAAGACCCTCTTCGCCACTCATTACCACGAGCTTACGGACCTCGCTCTCACCCTGGACGGAGTCAAAAACTACAACGTACAGGTCCGCGAAAAAAACGACACAATCGTTTTTCTTCGCAAGATTGTCCCCGGCGGATCGGACAAGAGTTACGGCATTCACGTGTCCCGGCTGGCCGGAATGCCGCATGAAGTAACGGAAAGGGCCGGGGAAATTCTCGCCAATCTATCGGAGGGAGAATTCGCCGAGTCGGGACAGCCTAAAATCGCCAGGCGCAAAAAGAAGGGGACGGGAAATCCGGGACAGTTGAACCTCTTCCCGGAAAAATAATTCAGTTTTCGGCGGATTTCCGGAGGTAGGGCCAGTAGCGTTTCGTATAGGTCAGAAGCGTTACAAGGTTAATCACAAAGGCCGCGCCTTCCGCCGCGTAGATCAAAGCCGCGGGAAACAAACAGTGGGTTATCTCGTAGTAGTATATCACGCATATAAGCGGGAAATTCACGCTTGTTCTCAACTTCCCCCACCACCCGGCCCTGCAGTCCGCCTGGAACATGGACCCTATCGACCTGAGAAACGTCACCCACTGGTCCCTCATCAGGAAGAAAAGGGTGAGCAGAAGAAGAATGACCGCGTGCGCCGTATGCCCGCTGTTGGCTGAAACAAAAACCAGCAGGGGCATGGTGCCCAGATAGAAAAACTTATCCATAAGTGGATCGGCCTGGGCCCCGAACCTGGTCTGTACGTTGAATTTCCTGGCGAAGTAACCGTCGAACATATCGGTCAGGGCAGCCAGGATCAAAGCGGCCAGGGCCGCCGGGAAAAGCCATGAAGGCCCGCCCACGGCGTGGACCAGGGCCGCGGCAAAAAAGATCAGAACCAGGGGAAACCTGACCAGGGTCAGAAAAGTTACAAATCCAAGTTCCCTCGTACGGCTCATATGAAACGCCCGGTTTACTGGCCGATCTGGCAGCGGAGAAACCTGCGTACGGCAATCCGGTCGCCGATGCTTTTCGAGCTTTCCTCGAGGAGTTTTTGTATCGGTTTCTTGGGTTCTTTTACAAAGCCCTGGCCCATGAGACAGATCTCGGAACAGAATTTTTTCAGTTTGCCGGTAATGATCTTCTCCACGACATGTTCGGGTTTGTCCTTGACCTGGGAAGCGTAAATTTCGCGCTCCGCGGAAAGCACTTCCTCGGGCACCTCGTCATCCGTGAGGTAATCGGGGGCCGCCGCGGCCACGTGCAGGATAAGGTCCCTGCACAGTTCCCTGAAACCGTCCTGCCCGGCCGTCTCCTCCTTTTCGCAGGAGACTTCCAGGAGCACTCCTATTTTACCGTTAAGATGCACGTAGGAAGAAACCATGCCGGGGCCCGAGAGCACGAACCTGGCGTTCCGGCCGACCACGATATTCTCGCCGATTTCGGCTATCATGGCGGTGGTTTTATCCCTGGCTTCTTCCGCAATGCTCCCGTCCATTTCGCATGCTCTCTGCGCCAGCTCGCTCACGAAGTTCCTGAACGTCTCGTTTCTCGCGACAAAATCGGTTTCACAATTGACCTCGACGAGAGAGACGGTTTTTCCGTCTTCCGTCGCGGCGGTCCCGATAAGGCCTTCGTTGGCCGCCCGGGAGGATTTTTTCTCGGCAACCGCCATGCCCATCTTCCTCAGCAGTTTCTTCGCCTCGTCCATATCCCCGCCCGTTTCCTCAAGGGCGCGTTTGCATTCCATCATGCCCACGTTTGTCGCTTCCCGCAATTCCTTAACCTGGCCAGCGGTAATTCCTGCCATTTCAAACTCCTTTCAGAATACAGTCCCTAATTATCGGCGGTTTTTCCGGAAACACTTTCTTCAGCCGGAGCCGCGGTTTCGACCTTTTCGGCGTCAGCGGGCTTTTTCTTCTCTTCTGCTTTTTCCGGTTTCCCGCCGCTTTTCTCTTTGCTTTTCTCAGCGGCTTCTTCAGCGGCTTTCTTTTCTTTCTTTTTCTTTTCTTTTTCCTCTTCCCGCGCTTTTCCGGCCGCGGCTTCCCCGGCGGCCTTTTCCGCGACTATTCTGCGGTATTCATCCTGCGCCTTGTTAACGGTATCGGCTGCCAGTCCCGATATCAGCTTGACGGCGCGGATAGCGTCGTCGTTTCCGGGTATAGGGTAATCGATCGGATCCGGATCGCAATTGGTATCCACTATCGCTACGACTGGTATACCGAGCTTGGCGGCTTCGTTCACGGCTATGGCTTCCCGGTTTATGTCCACCACGAAAAGAGCGCCGGGAAGCTTTTCCATGTTCGCCACGCCGGTGAGATTGTGACGCAGTTTCGCGAGTTCGTGCTTCAATTTCGAGGCTTCCTTCTTATGCATGGTCTCGAACGCCCCGGAGACTTCGAGCTTTTCGATTTCCCGCAAGCGCGCGACACTGCGGCGCACCGTCGCCGCGTTCGTGAGCATGCCTCCAAGCCAGCGGTTGACCACGTAATGCTGGCCGCACGATTCAGCCGCTTCCTTGACGGCCTCCCGGGCCTGTTTCTTGGTGCCCACCAGCAGTATACCTTTCCCATCGGCGGCCACTTCGTAAAGGAACTTCAGGGCCTCACGAAGCATAACGATTGTTTTGGCCAGGTCTATTATGTGAATCCCACTGCGCTTATCGAAGATATAGCGCTTCATTTTGGGATTCCACCGCTTGGTCTGATGACCGAAATGGAGACCTGATTCGAGAAGGGAACGAACGGTTATGTCCTGTTGACGGACTTCAGTTGTAACTGACACATTTTCCTCCTGTGTTCACCGCGGGGCCCGCCGAGGCAGACCGACGCAGAATCCGCTTTGGCTCCCTGTCCACGGGAGCGCTCGCTTCTGCCCCGTACGTTCCCCGTCCATCTTCCGGACGGCCGCCGGGGCTCGACAATAGGGGGCATACTTTAGCAGACACGGGAAGGGGGGCAAGGGCGAAAATGAAAAAAATGCGCAGTGATTGCAAAAGGCCAAACGAAGGCGTACAGTAGTGCGCGGTACGCATTGGGTATCGTGGAACAACAACGGGCCCGTACGTGCAATGAGAAAGAACATGAACGCCGGAAATACACCAGTTCAATTAAGGGAATGGAAAGATCTTGAGGAACACTACTCGCGCATAAAGGCCGTTCATCTGCGGGAACTGTTCGCATCGGACCCGGACAGGACCGCCCGATTCACGCGCGAGGCGGCCGGACTCTACGCCGATTTCTCCAAGCACCGTATAACCGCGGAAACACTTCGGCTTCTGACGGCGCTGTCCGAGGCTGTCGATCTCCGCGCCCGGATCAACGCGATGTTTTCCGGCGAGCCGGTGAACTCGACCGAAAAGAGGCCCGCGCTTCACACGGCACTGCGCAATACTTCCGGGAAACCGGTATTCGTTTCCGGAAAGGACGTGATGCCGGAGGTAAGAGCGGTACTCGAAAAAATGTGCGCTTTTTCGGAAAAAGTGCGCTCGGGAGAGTGGAAAGGCCATTCCGGCAAACCGGTCCGGAATATAGTGAACCTCGGCATAGGAGGATCGGATCTCGGTCCCGCCATGGCTGCCGAAGCGCTGAAGCCTTACAGCGACCGGAGCCTGCGGGTGCGGTTCGTGTCCAATGTTGACGCCACGCACTTTGCCGAAACCGTGCGCGATCTGCACCCCGCCGAGACTCTCTTTATCGTGGCTTCCAAATCCTTCACGACCCAGGAAACCATGACCAACGCCGCCGCCGCGCGCGACTGGATAGTATCGGCCCTTGGAAGCCCCTCGGCGGTATCGCGGCATTTCGTTGCGGTTTCCGCCAACAAGGCGGAGGTAACCGCGTTCGGAATTGAGGAAACGAATATGTTTGAGTTCCGGGACTGGGTGGGGGGGCGTTATTCCATGTGCTCGGCCATAGGACTGCCCCTCATGACCGCGATAGGCCCGGTGAATTTCAGAGAGATGCTGAACGGGTTTCACGAGATGGACCGGCACTTCGCGGAAGCCCCTTTTGAGCAGAATCTGCCCGTGATTTCGGCCCTGCTGGGCGTCTGGTACAATAATTTTTTCGGTGCCGAAACCCACGCCGTTCTGCCGTACGATCAGTACCTGCGCCGTTTTACGGCTCATCTGCAACAGCTCGACATGGAGAGCAACGGCAAATCCGTGGACCTCGAAGGGGGCCGCGCCGGGTGGCAGACCGGGCCGGTCGTGTGGGGAGAACCCGGTACCAACGGACAGCACGCCTTCTTCCAGCTTATTCACCAGGGAACGAAGCTCATTCCCGTGGATTTCATAGGTTTCTGCCGCCCGCATAACCCGCTCGGCGATCACCACGAGAAGCTGATGGCGAACCTTTTCGCGCAGAGCGAGGCCCTCGCCTTCGGAAAAACTTCCGAGGAAACCGCCGAGGAAACCGCCGAAGCCGAACTCGTTCCTCACAAGACGTTCGAAGGCAACAGGCCTTCGACAACAATTCTGGCCGAGCGTCTCGATCCGCGCACCTTCGGCGCGCTCGTCGCCATGTACGAGCACAGGGTTTTCACCCAGGGCGCCGTATGGAACATCAATTCATTCGATCAATGGGGCGTTCAGCTCGGCAAGGTACTTGCCGGGAAAATACTGGCTGAAATTTCCTCGCCGAAAAAACCGCTTCAGCACGACAGCTCGACAAACGCGCTGATAGAAAGATACAGGGAGTATCAGGGGACGGATGACAGAGGACGGATGACAGAGGACAGATGACAGGATCCGAGGAGAAAAAATTTTTGATTTTTTTATTGCGAGCGCAACAGGAACGTACTACACTCTTGCAGTGGAAAGCTGCGCTGTCCGATAATCGCGGGAGTAGCGACGCAACACTGTCGCCGCAATGAGCCGCAGGAGAATGTGTCCGCCTGTCGACGGCAGACCGCGGCTTTCCCCTTTTTTCACTCCCCGGCCGCCGGCTTGTCTTCCGCGTTTTTTTCGATAAGGCTGTTCAGTTTTTCGTCCTTTATGCCGTACCCGGCCGCAACTTTTCCGCCCATGAGAGCGGCGGCTGTGTCGGGGTATTTCCTCAGATGTTCCAGGCACACCTCGATTTTCCTGGCGATCAGCCGATTCAGGCGATACCAGCGGCGGTCTTTTACGTTTCTTTCGGCTCCGGGAATTTCCTTGAAACTTCGTTCATATCTCAGCAGTCGCTCGTAAATGACCCACGCTTTCTTCTGCCGCGCAAATTCGTCGCTTTCCTTTCTCTCATCGGCCGCCTTTCCGACGGCCATTCCCCTGTATTTACGGGACAGAAGTTCGTAAACCACGGCCGCCGTGCGCGGGTGCTGAGACTCGAATTCACGGCCCCGCTCAAGCATTTTTTCGCCGTAATCCACAATGTGGCCGATTATTTTCCGGGCTTCTTCGACTTTCCCGGGGTCGTCCCACCCGGCCGCGTCTTTTTCGAGCTTCTCCAGTTCCTCGCGGTAATGCGGGGCCTTGATTATCCCTTTGAGCCTGTCGTTCAGCTTTGTTAATTCAATTCCCGCCGCCGGGGCCCAGGTCAGGGAGGGGCTCTGCCTGTATTTCCACGGGGGCGGGGAGTGGGCGGGGGTTTCACCGCCCCGGAGAGTTAAAGCGCAGAGAAAGATACCCGCGGCAAGTGAAAGACCGGCTTTCGTCGCAATGTTTTGCGCATACATGTTCATAACTGATTTGCCGTATTATGAGGCAATCACGGCCGCATGTAAAGGGCGGCGGAGGGGTTCGGGTTGTCTGGGTTGTGCTTGTGCCCTGTAGCCCCGCGCCACGCAAGCCCGGCGGTGCGGGGGCTTGGGGACCGCAATCGACCCCCTCCCCCTGCGTGATGAATTCCGTTCGAAAATCGGACGTAAGCTTCACCGCTGCTTCTGCGTTGTCGCGGGTCTCGCGTATACGAATACAGCTCAACCCGCGGAGCCTTGTATCAGCGGCAAATCTTCCATCCGATTTTCGAATCCTTCGGAAGCGGAATTCATCACGCGGTTCACCGCATCGCGGGCGGCGTACTGGAGGTTCTCGAGCGCCGCTTATCCGCGATGCAATGGGAGGAGAGCCCAGGCTATCCTGTAATGGCTTACTCACAGGTTTTGTTTTGCGGGCCGATGGGGGAGTGTGCTATTAGCTCTTTCATGCACACTGAATCCGGTTCGTTCAACATGAAGGAGGAATACCGCGAGTACCTGCGCGACGAGTCGCGCCTCTCGGGCCGGGCGGACTCCATAGCCTTTCCCCGCTCCGAGGACGAACTCCGCGCCCGCCTCGCCGGCGCGCACCACGACGGCGAGCGGGTTACGGTGCAGGGTGCAAGAACCGGCATAACGGGCGGTGCGGTACCCCGCGGTGGCCGCGTTCTCAACCTGAGCCGAATGAAAAACATCGCCGTTCCGCCCCGTGAACAGAACCAGGAGGCATTCCTTAAAGTCCAACCCGGCGCGCTTCTGGAAGAGGTCCGCGCGGCTACTGAATTCTTTTTTCCGCCCGATCCCACCGAAACCACCGCCTCGCTGGGCGGCATGACTGCCTGCGACGCTTCCGGCGCAAGGTCCCTTTTTTACGGCTCTACCCGCGCGTATATTCAGCGCCTGCGCCTGGTGCTTGCGGACGGCTCGGTGCTGGACCTGAAACGCGGCGAACAGAAGGCAAAGGGGAGGGCCTTTTCCCTGGCAACGGAAGATGGCAGGACTGTAAGCGGAAGCCTTCCCCGCTATTCGATGCCCGCGGTAAAGAACGCGGCCGGTTATTTCGTCAAAGACGATATGGATATGCTGGACCTTTTCTGCGGCTCCGAGGGTACTCTGGGAGTAATTTCGGAAATTGAACTGCGGCTGATACCCCCGCCGCGCGCGGTCTGGGGCGTTATGGTATTTCTTCCCACGGAAAGCCAAGCCGTTGAATTCGTTAACCTCTGCCGCGGCTTGAACACGCGCCAGTCAGCGCTGGAATTTTTCGATTCGCATTCGCTGGAACTTCTCCGGCGGCAGAAGAAAGAAAACCCCGCCTTCAGTGACCTTCAGGAGCCGCCGGATGACGCCGGCACGGCCGTTTACGCAGAATATCACGGGCCCGACGACGAAGCCGTGGAAGAATCGGTGATGGAAATGAGCGGGGTCATAGACAGGTGCGGTGGTAACGAGGACGCCACGTGGCTTGCCTCCGGACCCGCCGATATGGAGAAAATGAAATACTTCCGGCATGCCGTTCCCGAAGCCGTGAATCTTACGATAGACCGGTTGAAGCAGAAGAACCCCGATCTGACCAAGTTGGGCACCGACTTCGCCGTGCCCGACGATTCACTGGATGAAGCGCTGAACATGTACCTGGAGGATTTGAAAAACGCCCGCCTCGATTACGTTATCTTCGGGCACATCGGGGACAACCACGTTCACGTGAATATCATCCCGGACTCCATGGAAAAGTACAGCCTTGGCAAAGAACTTTACCTTCAATGGGCGCAAAAAATAGCGGCGCTGGGAGGTACAGTTTCCGGCGAACACGGAATCGGCAAACTTAAAACCGATCTCCTGGAAATAATGTACGGCAAAGATGCGGTGCAGGAAATGAAACAGCTCAAGAACATCTTCGACCCGGAAAACATGCTCAACGTGGGAAACCTGTTTTAAATTCTGCTCCCATTGCATCGCGCCCGGCGGCGCAGTGCTACCTCCAGTCGCCGCCAGCGATGCGGCGAACCGCGTGATGAATTCCCCGCCGCGGCGGGAAGGATTCGAAAATCGGATCGAAGATTTGCCGCTGATACAAGGCTCCGCGGGTTGAGCTGTATTCGTATACGCGAGACCCGCGACAACGCAGTAGCAGCGGTGAAGCTTACGTCCGATTTTCGAACGGAATTCATCACGCGGGGGGAGGGGGTCGATTGCGGTCCCCAAGCCCCCGCACCGCCGGGCCTGCGTGGCGCGGGCAATTCCTGCTATTCCATACCCTTATTCGTTTCCGATCCGTCCGGGCGGGCGTGACGGATCGTAACCGGGATGCCTTCCAGCGGTTCTTCCTCCTCGCGCAGTTTCATGCGTCTTACCGCCAGAAGCACCGTTGCGATCACCAGACCGGCTATGATAACCGAAACAATAATGTGGTGGTGCTCGATCCAGGCGATAAACGGGTGTTTTATCGACCGCCTCAGCCGCGCGCGGTGTTTATCCGACAGGTGCTCGGGAACGTCAGCCTGCGTCCTCGAAGCCGTCTTGAGCAGTTCCAGGGTCGTCTGTACTTCCGCGGCGGCCGCCCGGCACTTCTCGCATTTGCGGAGATGCTCCCGGACCAGGTCGGAGCGGTTCTGACCCAGCTCCCTGGTCATGTAATCGAACAACAGTTCCTGAATGTCTTCGCACTTCATTACTTTGCCCGCTTCACTGCTTTCGTCAATGGTCATGGGTTCTTATCCTTCTTCAGCTCGGCGGCCAGTTTCTTCATGGCGTAATGGAGTATGTAGCCCACGTTACCCACCGTAAGACCCGTGATTTCGCTGATTTCCCTGTAGGATTTTTCTTCGTACACCTTGAGTACCACCAGCTGGCGTTCACGCATGTTGAGTTTCCGGAGCGCCCGGTCGGCGCGAACCGCCGCGTCGCTTACATCGAGGTTTTCGCCGAGATCCGGTTGAGCGGCCCCGGGATGCCGGCCCGAGAGTATCTTGATGCGGGCCTGCCGTCTCGACTCGTGCCTTACGTAGTCAACCGCGCAGTTGTGCACCACCCTGTAGAGCCAGGATGACAGAGCCGGGGACGGCTCGAGTTTCTCTTCCCAGTACTTGAAAAGCCTGATGAAAGCCTCCTGAACCACGTCCTGGGCGGCATAGGGGTCACGCAGAATACTCGTCCCGTATTTCAAGAGCCGGCCTTCGTATTCGGAGACGACTTTTTCAAACGCTTCGAGCTTCTGTTTTCTGTCGTATGTGTTTCTGCCGGAGGGCATCGCAGTACCTGGGGCTTCTACCCGCTGAAGTTCAAACGCCCCGCGCAGTCCATATCTTAGACTAAAGCTTTACACAGAAAGCCGTTGAAGACCGGATATCCGAAGCGAGCTCGTTCACCAGCTTTCCAGGGGCGAGTTCGTTCAGTTTCATTATGGCAAGGGACTTCTGCGTCTTTTCATCACGGGAATCGAGCATCCCGTTTATGTTCAAGCCCGCGGAAGCGAATGCGGAACCGATTTTACCGATTACACCCGGCCGGTCGTCATAGACGAAAAACGCCGTGGGGCCGGAAGGCTCGAAGTAAAGTTTCCTGAAACCGTCGATCCGCGAGACCATCTTGGTGTCTTCGGCCACCGTCCCGCGTATGCTGGAGCGGCGAAGATTTTCCGGGTCCACCGCGGCGGTCAAGTCTACCGTTATGGAGTCGCCGTATTTCTTGAGCGGATCCACCCGGCGGTTCACGTACTCGATACCCATATCGGCGAGGTATTCCCGCACCTCCGGAAAATCCATGGACATATCCACTTCCTCGGAAAGACCGGCCATGACCGCAATCAGGAGCCAGTCCGAGAACGGCTCGAGGTCACCGTAAAAAGAAGTTTCAATAAGCTTAAGCGTGGTTTTGGTGCCCACGAACTTTCTGCACAACCTGGCCAGCGTGTTGGCCAGCTCACAGTAAGCTTCATCCAGTCCCTGCGGAATATCGCGGTTTACTATAAAACTGGTAACGCCCCTGTAATCGAAATCGATCAACTGTTTCGCCGCGTTTCTCGCCGCGTTGTAGTTGGCTTCAACGGTGCTTGCTCCCAGATGCGGCATCATGATGTCCGCTATATCGGCCACGGTCTTTTCGCCCGCCGCGTCTTTCGGATACACATCGTTAAGAAAACGCAGTTGCTTTTTGCATTTGAGCCGCCGGATACCCCCTTCGTCGATGATGCCCGCCCGGGCGCAGTTGATTAAAGTAGCGCCTTCTTTCATCTTGCTCACAAGTGTTTCGTTTATCATCCCCTTCGTTTCGTCATTTTCCGGCAGGTGCAGTGTTATGTAGTCGCACCTTGAGAAAACGGAATCCAGATCAGTCAGCGTAACGTTAATTCCCCTGGCCCTGTCGGCTGAAAGAAGAGGGTCGTACCCGAGAAGCTCGACGTCGAAGCCGGAAAGCCGCCTGGCCACAAGCCGTCCTATGTGCCCCAGCCCCACTATTCCGACCGTCTTGCCCGATATTTCCCGGCCCATGTATTTCTTCTTTTCCCACTTGCCGCTTCTGGTCGACAGGTCGGCTTCTATCACATGCCGCGCGTCGGCCAGCATCAACGCCACGACTTCTTCGGCGACGGCGTTGGAATTGGCGCCCGGGGTATTCATGACGTCTATTTTCTTCTGCCGCGCGTATCTGGTGTCGATATTGTCGTAACCCGAACCGGCTCGAATGATTACCTTGAGCCCGGGAAACCTGTCTATAATCCCGGCGGGCACCTTTTCGCTCCTGACTATCAGGGCGTACGTGTCGGGATATTCTTCGGCCAGGGCATCCAGATCCGAGGATTCATCCTGAATGACCTCGTAATTGCCGTCTTCTTTCAGCGTGTTCGCCGCCACAGTGTTCAGCTTTGTCGGGATGAGAACTTTCTTCATGATTATCTCTATTCTATCGTAAAAGCCGGCCGAGGGTCGCCCGGAGTACCGATTAAGAGAAAACACAAAGGCTATCAGCTACCCGGCGCGCAATCAAGTATTGATTATCCCCGGCTCCCGCCTATACTGGCCGCATGATACATCATGCCAGATACCCCGGAAGCCCCGCCGCGATACGCGTCGCGGCCGCTCTGCCGGTTCTTCTGATGCTTGCCGTTCTCGCTGTGGGCTCCCCGCCTCCGCAGTCGGGAAATTTCGATGACCTGCCTGGAACCGGTCCCGTCAAAAAAACACCGGGCTTCTTCCATCGGCCCTCAAAAGACACACCTGCGGAACAGCTTGAATACGCCGCCGCACTGGAAGCCCGCGGAAAGCTGAAGCGCGCCTGCGGAGAATACCGCGCGCTGGTTCACGAATGGCATGGTTCCCCGCAGGCCGTCACCGCACAGCTTGCCCTTGCGCGCGTCCTGGCCGAACGCGAAAAGTACATTCCCGCTTTTGAAGAATACCAGTATCTTATCGACCGGTTCAGCGGCCGGTTTCCCTACGAAAAAGTGCTCGAAGCCCAGTTCCGCATCGCCAATCACCTCAGAACCAGAACCTACTGGGACATACTGGGACTGCCGGGTTATAAGGAACCGCGACGGGCACTGCCCATGCTGGAGAAGATCGTTGAAAACGGACCCGGATGGGACAAAACCCCGGAAGCGCAGTATTACATAGGGCTTATTCACGAGGAGGAAAACAACCTCGATGAAGCCGTAGTCGAATACAGAAAGCTTATGCAGAAATATCCGAAGACCCGCTGGGCGCGGGAAGCGGCGTTCGCCAGGGCACAATGTCTTTACAGGACGGCCCGGAGATATCGGCGCGATGAAGAACTGTGCCGGCGGGCCCTCGCGGCCCTGGCTTCCTTTATTGCCGACTATCCGGCGAGCAGTGGTATCCGGCGCGCCGAAAGCTGCCGTGACACTCTTAACAAAAGGCTGGCGCAAATGTACTTTGACAAAGCCGTTTTTTACGAAGAAAAGTCCCGCCGCCCCGAATCGGCCCTCGTGGTCTACAGAAACTTCAAACGGCGGTTTCCGCTGAGCGATCTCGCGAAGACCGCGGCAGAACGCATAAGAGTTCTGGAGAAGAAATATGAAGAGAAGAATTAGTCCGGTCCTGCGTCCGGGCGCGGCGTTTATTCTTGCGGCCCTGCTCTGCGGATGCGCGGGATACAGGCTCGGGAGTTCTCTCCCGCCCGGAATCCGTTCCGTTTACGTGCCCGCTTTCATTAATGAATCCGGCGAACCCCTCCTGGAAACCGGGACGACCGCGGCGGTTATAGAGGAACTGCACAGAGACGGCACGCTGGAGATCAAAAGCAGTTCGGAAGCCGACGCCGTACTCAAGGTTACACTTGCCGATTACAGGCTCGTACCCCTGCGGTACGAAGATGAACGCCCGAAAACGGCCGAGGAATACAGGGCCGTCATAACGGCCCGCATGAATCTGAAAAACAGAAAAACAGGACGTCTCCTGTACGACACTTCCGTTTCCGGTGAAACGACTTTTACGGTCTCGGGAGACCTCAGGAGCGCGAAGCGTGCCGCCCTTCCCGGGGCGGCCGAAGATCTGGCGCGCAAAATAGTCGATAAAACCGTCGAGTACTGGTAAGCAGGCTTACCCCGCTGATTGTAGCCTGCGCGCCGCCCTGGATTTCCTGCGCGCGGCGGCCGCCTTCTTTACGCGGCCCTTCTTAACCCCCTGGTCGAGAATCGAGGAGTATTCGCTGTAAACGGCACGGCCTTCTTCGATGTTTCCGCTCTCGGCGAGCGAATAGAGACGCCGTTTGATATTCTTAATCCGCGATTGTTCGGCCTTATTGGTCTTGTGCCTTTCGCGGGATTTTCGCATTGTTTTGCGCGCGCTCCGGCTCGTGGGCATCAGTTACCGCTCCTCTGTATTTCGATGTTTCAAGTCAAAGCGCGATATAATACGGGAGCGTGCCGCCCAGTCAAGCGGAAAGAAAATGCTTTTCTACATGTTCAGTTCCACTATGTCGCCTTCCCGCAGGACGTGATCCCGGTGCACGGCCTGGCCGTCGAACTTCGCGCTTCCCCATACACGCGCGGATTTGAACCCGTTCGCGAAATCCTGATGAACGTGTTCGGCGAATTCCAGCACGGTACAGCCCGCCGGCACCGCGAATGGAGCCGAGAGGTCGGCGGCCTTTCCGGGCTGTTTTGAGAACACGCGAATCACGTGCAGAAGGCGGAATATGTCTTCCTTCAAGTCTTCGGTTCCCATGCCGTTTTTCGCCGAAACCACACGGTGGCAGGGAAGATCGCAGTTCATTTCCCTTATCAGCGGAAGCATTTCCCCGCGCGGATCCAGGTCGCCTTTGTTCAGTACGAGCATGTACTCCACCTTCTCCCTGTGGGGCGGGTCGTCCCGCCGCTGGGGGACGGCGGGTGTAACGGGCAGGTGTTTCTCATCAAGAATCCGGATTGTATCCTGAAAATCAGTCACCGGATCGACATTCAGATCTATCACGATAAGGGCCGCGTCAGACCCGCGGATATTGTCAAAGACAAAACTCTCGCACTCACCCCGCCAAACCGGCGGAAGGTCTACAAGCTGGATCTGGACATCTTTATACACCGCCATGCCGGGCGCCGGTTCGTGGGTCGTGCACGGGTAAGGAGCCACTTCCGGCTCCGCCCGCGTAAGAGACTTGAGCAGGCTTGACTTCCCGCTGTTGGGCGGGCCGATGAGGGTTACCTGCCCGGCGCCTTCCGGCCGTATTCTGAAAGAAGGCCCCTTTTTCTTCCGGCGGGTACTGAGCTGGTCCTTGAGCTGTGCTATGCGGCGCTTCAGGTCGCCCTGCATCTTGTCGGTGCCCTTGTGCTTGGGAATCACAGCCAGCATCCGCTTCAGCCCTCCAAGCTTCTCCTCCGGCGTGGAAGCCGCCTTGTATTCCTGTTCGGCTTTGCGGTATTCGGGTGTAAGGTTAGCCGGCATAATCGCGCCCTTCGAGATTTCCAAAGCGCTTATTATTGCCACAAACGCAACCGGAAATGCATCAAAAAAACGGGTCCCCGCCGGAAATCCGAAAACCGTAACCGCCAATCACGCTAATCTGGCGAATCGGGAATGATTTACGCCTGCGGCTCGTTCCCCCTCGACGGCGAAGGGCCGGTGTGGCATAATTGCCGGGCTATTGATGAAAGGAAACTGGTAACGGGACACGCATGCCGCAGAACGAACATCAGCAACAGGGCACCGCACTCCTGGTCGAGGACGACGAGCGCGCCGCCAGGGTGATGGAGGCCTTTCTCGAAAGGCTCGGGTACGCCGCCGTAGTGTGCGATAACGGCCTTTCCGTTTTCACCCAGCTGGAGAAAAGAGACGTCG
This sequence comes from Kiritimatiellia bacterium, assembly GCA_046483125.1. Classification (GTDB taxonomy): domain Bacteria; phylum Verrucomicrobiota; class Kiritimatiellia; order UBA8416; family JAWODU01; genus JAWODU01. Next base: position 57,511 of record JAWODU010000103.1, on the reverse strand, counting down.
ACGTTATTCTCCTGGATCTCAAACTTCCCGAACTGGACGGGTTCGAAGTGCTCCGCAGACTCAAGCAGACGGTGCAGTGGAAGAACATTCCCGTAATAGTTACTACCGGCGTTGACGACAGGGAAAGCATTGTTCGCTCTATGAAGCTCGGGGCCGACGACTATGCCGTAAAGCCGATAGATTTCGCCGGCCTCAGGGAAAGGATACAATCCGTATTGAAAGCCCGGAAAGAGGAGAGGCGCAAACGGCCAAAGCTCGATTTTTCGATAAATATAACAGGCGCCCGGACGCAGTTTGCGATCGCGTTCACCCTGGTAACCTTACTGCCCGCGCTGGTCATGGCCTACATGTTTTTCAAGCCGCTGGGGGCGGAACTGGTGACGTGGAAAGTCTCGCTCGCGCTGAGCGCCGGGATTGTGCTTCTGGTAGCGCTGGGTTACGCCCTGCTCGCGAAGTATCCCGTCAACGTAATACGGCTCCGGAATTACCTCGAGCTTCTTACAAAAGGCGATGCGCCCGGGAAAGTAAACCTCATCAAAGACGAAGACGATCTGAGAGCAATCGAATCCCTTGTATCCAGGCTCGTCGAACAGACGCGCGAACGGGTGCGCACGATAGAAAAACAGACATCCGAGCTCATCGACGCCGAAACCCAGAGAGCAATGATTGAAAGTCTGGGAGCGGCGTGTCACCATATCGGCCAGCCGGCTACGGTGATAAACACGTACCTGGACATGATGAGGCGCCGCGAGAACAGCCCTGAAACGAGAATGATGATCGAACAATGCCGGAAGGCATCGGACGAGATTGACGATGTTCTCGAAAAACTCCGTAATATCACCGAGTACCGCACGGAAGCCTACAGGGCGCTCGAGGAAGGAGAAACTTCAAGGGCCGACGAGAACATCCTTAAAATAGAACGGAATTCTTAACCGGCTTTCTTATATTATGGAAACCACCGAAAAAGCGGGTATACTCGGCGGGACGTTCAACCCGGTGCATGCCGGGCATTTGATTCTGGCCCAGACCGCTCTGGAGACCCTGGATCTGACGAAGGTTGTTTTCGTGCCCTGTTCCCGGCCGCCGCACAAGGCGCCGCGCAGCATGGCGGAGGCGAAACATCGGCTCGCCATGACTCAAAAAGCCGTGGAGTGCGATCCGCGTTTCGAGGTTTCGGACGTGGAAATCGCGCGGGGCGGGGTATCCTATTCAATCGACACGGTCAGGGAATTCCGGAAGCGCGCGCCGGGTACGGGACTGGTTTTCATTATCGGCACCGACACACTTGCCGAACTGCATTTGTGGAAGGATGTATACGAACTGCTCAAGCTCTGCGAATTGGCGGCGTTCGAAAGGCCGGGAAGCGGCCCGGAGCGGGTTTCCGAGGAAGATATCGGCCTGGACCCCCCGTACGGCCGGCGTCTTCTGGAGGGAGTATACCCGGGCAGGAAGATCGAGATATCGTCCTCGGATATTCGCTATCGCGCGGCCGAGGGCCTGAGCATCAGGTACCTCGTGCCGGAGACCGTGGAAATGTATATCGCCGAGCACAGGCTGTACGGAACGTAGGGGGGAGGAGAGTTCTTTGTTCGTAGTGCTTTGTTCTTTGCTGGAAGATACTGGATGCGGGACCCGGCTTCGTCCCGGACGGAACTACGCCGGGACAAGTGCGGGATGCGGGATTACAGATGACGGATAGCGGAGGGGGAACCTTGAACCCGGAACAGATAGCCCAAAGAGCAGAGGCCATCCTTCTGGACAAGCAGGCCATAGACCTGGTTGTGCTGGATCTGCGGGAGCGCTCCGGGATAACGGATTACTGCCTGGTGGTCTCCGGCACAAGCCCTCCGCACCTGAAGGCCATGTACGACGACGTCCAGCGCCTGCTGAAAGCCGAAGGAGTGTACAGCTACAGGGCCACGGGCGATCCCGCGTCGGGATGGATGGTGGTTGATTACATCGATGTAATCATACACATATTTTCCCGGAAGACACGGGAATATTACGCGATCGAAAAGCTGTGGGATCAGGCTCCGAAACCGGGGTGAGAAATTCCGACAGTTCTTCTTCCTGCAGACCGGCGCTTTCCAGAATCATCAGCCTTCTGGCCGTTTCCCGCAAACGCGGATTCCCGTCCTTCTCGGGAAATCCTGTTCCGTTGCCGGTGTAGCCTTCGCTTTCCGAAACCAGCGCCATGATCGTGTCAAGTTCTCCCACGTCGGCGGCACTTTCTCCCGAATCAGATCCCGCGAAGTACACTCCGGCGGCTATCACCAGGGCCGCCGCGCAGGCCGCCGCTATTCTTATCACACGCGGAAAATACAGCACTTTCCCCTCTGCCCGCTCCAACGCCGCCGAACGTATGCGCGCCATAGTCCGGACTGACGGATCCGGCGCAGGAAGGACTTCGTGCGCGCTCCGTGTTACGGCCGCGGCCCCCTCGCGGAATGTCCGGCAATCCGCGCAGGAATCCAGGTGCCGTTCGAGTTCGGAGAGCTTTTCCCCGGATATTTCGCCCGACTCAAGAAGCAGTAATCCGCACTGTGCTTCCTCGCAATTCATCGTTATTCTCCTCCAATACCCTTTTCCGGGTATTTTTTGACAGGATCAGGGAAGCCGTGATATGCCGGTATAACCGCATAATTGCCGCTAAATCATCCCGTTGATCCGTCCGCCGCGGCGGAGCGGATTGATCCCGTCTCCCAACTCTTCATTTTGTCTTCTTTAATCCTGTTTTTGCCGCGAGCGACCGCTCCGGAGGCATAAATAGTCATCTTTCAATACATTCCTCAATTTCTGAACCGCGTAATGCATCCGGCCCAGTACGGTGTTCAGAGACACACCCTGCACTTTCGCTATCTCCCTGAAAGGGAGTTCCGTGCCGGTCCTCAACACGAACACCTCCTTCTGTTCCGCGGACAGACCGGACACCGCCTCGGCGATTCGCCTTCCGACTTCACCCGCCGCCGCGGCCTCGGACGGGTTCGCGCCGGCTGAGGCAACTTTGTCCATAAGACAGCCCCCATCCGGGCCGGGCGTATCCAGCAACGCGTCGGGCTTCTTTTTCCTCGAGCGGTCTACCATAGTGTTCCGGGCTATTCTCACGAGCCAACCGAGGAAATTCTTCCGCCGGTACCTGTGTATGTTACGTATGGCTTTCAGCCATACTTCCTGGAACACCTCGTCGGCGTCGTCGCGTGCGCCGCCCGTGTTGATTATAAAACCCATGAGCCGACGCCGGTATTTCAATACCAGCGTTTCCAGGGCTTCAACCTCCCCGGCCCGGTACCGGGAAATCAATTCTGCGTCAGCCTGTTCCATAGCCGTCCCGGCCCGCCGCTCCTGTTAATACAACGGCTCGCAACCGCCATTTATTGTGAAATGTTCCGGATCAATCCCCGCGAGGCTTCGACCAGGGACAGGGTGTGTTTTTCAAAGTAACCCGCCGTCTCCTCGAGCGTAACCGGAGAAACCAGAACCGTCCACAGCACAACCCCCAGTACGTTGAACAGGTATATCATGGCGTAGGAAAAGAGGCGACCGTATTCCCTTATATCCGACTGCCTCTGCATGAGCGCGCCGACAGTGAAGGTGAAGTGAAAAGCCCATGTAAACCCGATCAGGCCCATCCACCAATCGAAGTATCTCTCCACCTCGTAAAACACCCCCAGCCCGTAATAACCCGCGATAACCAGCACCGTATACAGCGGAAAAAAGTAAGGGGCAAGGGTTATGAAAGCGTTGTTTTTCGAGACCGTGACCGACCCGCTTCTATCCGTAATTTTCAGCCCCGACACGCGCGCTCCCATGGCCATCCCCCATAGAGCGTGGGTAAGCTCATGGGCGATGACATAGCTCCTTACGGGCCGGGGCAGGAGGAAATACACGGCGATCCACAGGAGAAAACCCGAGGCAAGAGCGAGCGAACCCGGGGGGACCGCGCCATGCACTGACAGGTGGTTGGCCTGCACCATGGAAAAGAGCGCCCGCGTGGCCACCGCACCGCACGGGACCATCAACAGCCCGGCCAGAAATCTGAGAAACTTCACAACGGGGAGAGTATGCGCCGATAACCCCCTTTTCCGCAAGAGCGTGTATTGTTGCCGCGCCGCCGCCCCCAATTCACCCGGCCGTAAGGCCGCGGACAGGGCATACCTCGCCGGTTTCCCCGTGATTCCGGGAGATATTCGGAGCATCAGCCTGCCCGGAACTTGACACAGCTTATGTGTTGCCTTATCCTGTGTAAATCTCAATGTGAAGAATCGGAGGAACGCATGAAGAACGTGACTATCGCGCTGGATGAAGACGTGGTGAATGCGGGACGGGAATATGCCCGGCAACACCACACGTCGCTTAACAACATGATCCGCGAACTGCTTGAGCGCACGGTTATGCGCAAGAGCAACGAAAGCGCCTGTGAGAAATTCTTCGAGTTGGCGGATAAGGCCGGAGGCGACTCGCGCGGTTGGCGCTGGAACCGCGAGGAACTGTATGACATCTAGAGCGTTTATAGACACTAATGTTCTTGTATACAGCATTGACAAACACAGTCCCGCCAAACGCCGTCGGGCAAGGGAAATACTGCGCGCTATCGGCAAACGCGGAAGCGCCGCCCTTTCCACTCAGGTCATTCAGGAATTCTACGTAGCGGCTACCGGCAGGCTGGGAGCGGACGCACTGGAAACCAAAGAGATGATAGGCAATATGCCGCCGCTGGACGTTGTAGTTGTCGATTTGCCCCTCATCAAGGAAGCGATCGATTGTCACCTGTTGAATCGGCTTTCGTTCTGGGATGCGCTGATTGTTGTGACTGCCGAAAAAGCGAATTGTGATGTCCTGTTTACCGAAGACCTGAATCATGGTCAGGTTATTCGTGGAGTACGCATTGAGAATCCCTTCAAAGGCCTCAAGGCAACAGGCCGCGGCCGTGTCAAGGAACGCCGCGGGGCGTATCACGCCCGGACGCGCAGAAAAAAGACAAGGTGATAAAGCTTCCGGAAAACCGCGAATTCTACGCCCACAGTCGCCCCGGCTATCCTCACGACTCCAGCAAGTGGCAGAAGCTGGAGGATCATTTGGAAGGCACCGCCGAACTGGCGAAGAAGTTTGCAGAGCCGTTCGGGGCGGGGGATTGGGGGTACTTGGCGGGGCTGTGGCATGATTTGGGGAAGTATTCGGCGGAGTTTCAGAAGAAGCTCTTCGATGCCAATGGAATCGAGTGCCACTTGGAAACTAAGCCGGGCAAGGTTATCCATTCGCAGGCAGGCGGGCATCTGGCGCAACAGGTGTTTCATGACCAGGTAGCCAGAGTCTTCTGCTGGCTGATCATGGGGCACCATGCCGGATTGGCTGACTACTCATCGGACAAGACCGGGGCAAAAGCCCTCGAACCCAAGATGCGCACCCCCGATGTGTCGAGCAAGGTTCTTCTAAATGTCCCGGAGAGCATCCGACAGCAGGAGGAACCCGGAATCCCGGAACTGCTGCGCAAAGAAACCCCGGCCGATGTCGCTTTGCTTATACGCATGTTGTTTTCGTGCGTCGTCGACGCCGATTTTATAGACACCGAAGCCTTTGTAGACAAGGATCGGAAGCGCCTTCGCGAGAAGGAGCGTCCGACACTTGGAGATTTGCTTGTGGCCTTTGACACGCACATGGCGACAGTGTGCGAGAACGCAACGTCAACAGAAGTGAACCGCATACGAGCCGACGTACTCGCTCAGTGCAGGGCAAAAGCGGAACGCGAACCGGGTATTTTCTCGCTTACCGTTCCGACCGGAGGCGGCAAGACGTTGTCATCCCTCGCGTTTGCCTTGAAGCATGCCAAGCGGTGGGGAAAGCGCCGCATTATCTACGTGATTCCCTACACCAGTATCATTGAGCAGACCGCCCTGGTCTTTCGTGACATACCGGGTTTTGCCGATGCCGTTCTGGAGCACCATTCGAGCGTTGCCGAAGACGACGAAAGCAAGGAGAGCGTCCGCAGGCGATTGGCCGCGGAGAACTGGGACACTCCTATTGTGGTGACAACGGCGGTTCAGTTCTTCGAATCGGTCTACGCGTCTAAAACCAGTCGTTGCCGAAAACTGCACAATATCGCCGACAGCGTGATTATCTTCGACGAGGCCCAGTGTCTGCCGCCCGCGTATGTGCGCCCCTGTGTATTCGCCGTCAGGGAACTGCAGCGCCACTATGGCGTGACGCCGGTGCTCTGTACGGCCACGCAACCGGTTCTGACACGGAGCGAAAAGTTTGATTTTAAATTCAGGGAGGGCTTCGAAGGCGTAGTCGAGATCATCGAGGAGCCTGACGAGATAGCGGGGCGCCTGAGCCGTGTTGACGTGGTTCGGCATAAGGACCTCCTTCCCGTGGATCTCCCCGCACTCGCTGATGCCATCCAATCCGAAGCACAAAGCGCTCTCTGCATCGTGAACCGGAAGCGTGATTGCCGGGAACTCGCAATGTTGCTGCCTGATGATCGAACTGTCCATCTCTCAGCGAATATGTGCGCCGCACATAGGTTGGGGGTTTTGGAGGCGATTCGGAAGAGACTTGAGCCTGGTGAACCTCCGCTGTACGTTATCAGCACATCTCTTGTCGAAGCCGGCGTGGACCTCGACTTCCCCGTTGTGTATCGGGCCTTGGCGGGGTTGGATTCGATTGCGCAGGCTGCCGGGCGCTGCAATCGGGAAGGAAAGCTTTCGAGAGGAAAGACGGTTGTCTTCCTGCCGGAGGCTCAGCCGGACTACGTAGAGGCCGCGGCCTCCCTGGCCAGGTCCTATGTAACGCCCGAAAAGCTGGAAGATATCTTCTTGCCGAAGACCTTTGACAGCTATTTTGCGGAGCGTTTCTTCCAACTGGGCGCTGCTGCCCTGGACAAGCGGGGCATCCTCGCACTGCTGGGCGGCAACCTGGACTTCTACTTCCGCGCGGCGGCGGAGCAGTTCCGTCTCATAGATGACGACTGGCAATTACCGCTCATTGTCCCCTATGGTGAGGCGCCTGCGCTTATCGGCAAACTGGTCGAGTGGGACGCCCGCAGTGTGTTCCGAAAACTGCAGCGCTACACCGTGAATGTGTCCAAGCCGGTCATGCGCGAGTTGCTGGACCATGACTACGCGAACGAATTGAGTGAATATCCCGGTACGTACTACCTGCACACTTCCGTGGTTTACACCGAGCGGTTTGGCTTTGTGCCGCCGGCGGAAACTGATAGTATTGAGCCCGAAGCCGTGATCATATAGGAGCAAACAACATGGAAAAAAGCGGACCATTCAGACTCAGAGTCAGCGGCAAGAACGCATGCTTCACGCGGCCGGAGATGAAAGTGGAGCGAGTTTCCTACGACGTCATGACGCCTTCGGCCACGCGGGGCATCCTGGAGGCGATCCTCTGGAAGCCTGCTATCCGATGGCGGATTCTCCGGATTGACGTGCTTAACCCGATCAAGTGGGAATCGGTGAGGCGCAATGAGGTCGGCTGCGTGGCGTCTGCCCGCAATGCCCACACGGCAATGCAAGCCGGCAAGGGAGACCTCGGCATCTATGTAGAGGAGCAACGTCAGCAGCGTGCCGGGCTGTTCCTGCGCGACGTGGCCTATGTGATCCATGCCGAGTTCGAATTGATCGAGGCTGCCGGCGAGGACGACAGCGTAGTGAAGTTCACCGAGATGTTCGTTCGACGCGCATCCAACGGCCAGTGCTTTCACCGGCCCTACTTCGGCTGCCGGGAGTTTCCCGTCGATTTTGAGTTCATTCCCAAAGACGCTGAGGGACCCGCGCCAATTGCCGATACCCGGGACCTGGGCTGGATGCTCTACGACATGGACTACTCAGGCGAGGAACCCATGCCGCAATTCTTTCATGCCGAACTGGTCAACGGCTCGCTCGACCTGCGGGAAGTGGAGGTGCGCTCATGATCCTCAAAGCACTGGCCGACTACTACCAGCGCCTCGCCGACGATCCGAATGTGGACATCGCGCCGCCGGGCTTCGAGTACAAGAGCATAGACTTCCTCGTTGTTTTGGATGGGAAAGGATGTTTTGAAGAGTTGCGCGACATGCGTGAGGGCACCGGCAAGAAGCGCAAAGGCCCACCACGACTTGTACCCAAGTCCGTTAAGCGCGCTTCGAACGTGGCAGCCAATCTTCTCTGGGATACAGCTGCGTACGTGTTTGGCATCAACCCCGCCAAGCCGGATCGTGGCGAAAAACAACGCGCGGCGTTTACCGAGAGGATTGAGCAGACGTTTGAGGGAAACAGTGATGCAGGTGTTGGCGCCGTCCTTGCGTTCTTGAAGCAGGGAGATTTCATGCCGGTCTTCGATCATTCCGTATGGCCTGAAGCCGAACAGAGCGGAGGCAATATTTCATTCGTTCTTACAGGAGAGGCAGAGCCTATCTGCCAGCGTCCCGAAGTCGTTGCGACCATTCAGGAAAAGGCGAAACCCGAGGGACGGAAGCAGACTTGCTCCCTCAGCGGGCGCAAAGATGTTCCCGCGGAATTACACACGGCCATCAAGGGCGTCTGGGGCGCGCAATCGTCCGGTGCGAATATCGTTTCCTTTAATCTGGATGCTTTTCGTTCGTTCGGTAAGAGGCAGGGACACAATGCTTCGGTTGGTCAAGCGGTCGAATTCACCTACACCACCGCCCTGAATTACCTGTTGGCCTCCGAGAACCAGCGCATGCAGGTTGGCGATGCCAGCACGGTGTTCTGGGCGAAGGATCCTTGTGACTTCGAGTCGGACTTCCATTCCTTCCTTGCGCCGAAAAAGGGCGAGGAAGCTGTGTCGTACGAAAAGATCAAAGCGTTGCTATCTGCAGTGAAGACCGGCATCCCGGCAGAGGAATCACATCTGCCGTTCTATGTGCTTGGACTTTCCCCGAACGCTTCGCGCATCGCCGTCCGCTTCTGGTATAACGGCAACGTCAAAGAGATCAAGGAACGCGTGGCGAAGCACTTTGAAGACATCGGGATAATTCGGGCGCCGCACGATCCGGAATTTCTTTCACTGTTCCAGTTGCTCGTATCGACGGCAACGGAACAGAAGGCGGACAATATCCAGCCAAAGCTCGGCGGAGAGGTGGGCAGGGCGATACTCGCGGAAACGCGATACCCGCGAACGCTGCTGGCCAACGCCATGCGGAGGTGCAAATCGGAACAACGCGTGCCCTTCGCTCGCGCATCAATCATCAAGGGCGTTCTCGCACGCAATGCACGACTGGCGAAATCAGGAGAAAAGGAGGTAGGTATGTCTCTGGACAAAGAGTACGACAACATCGGGTATGTGCTCGGCAGGCTGTTTGCCATGCTCGAACGCATACAGGAGCAGGCCCAAGGTCAAAATCTGAACAAGACGATTCGTGACACATACTTCGGAGGAGCCGCAAGCTCGCCGCAAGTGGTGTTCAAACGGCTCCTGGACCTTTCGGTGCATCACCTGGCGAAAATCAGGAACTCGGGCAAGAGTGCCGTGTGGATGGAGAAAGAGCTGGGGGCGATAATGGCGCTGATGCCGCAAGAAGGGGCACCGGCAACACTGGACCTGGAGGATCAAGGACGGTTTGCGGTCGGCTACTATCATCAACGACAGGACTTTTTTACAAAGAGAGAAACCGTACAAACAGAGGAGGAGAACACCAATGAGTAATAACCCCGTCAGTAATCGCCATGAATTTGTGCTGTTGTTCGATGTCAAAGACGGCAATCCCAACGGTGACCCTGATGCCGGCAATCTGCCGCGCATCGACCCGGAGACCGGGAACGGCCTTGTGACGGACGTTTGTCTCAAGCGCAAGGTGCGGAATTATGTCGGACTGGTCAAAGGAGAAGAACCGCCATTCGAAATCTACGTCAAAGAAAAGGCGGTTCTGAATCGCGCGCACGAAAGGGCGTACCAGGAGTTTGACTTAAAGCCCCAGAGCAAGAAGCTCCCGAAAAAGGTAGAGGATGCAAAGAATGTTACCGGCTGGATGTGCAAGAATTTCTTTGATATTCGTGCTTTCGGAGCCGTGATGAGCACAGAGATCAACGCAGGTCAGGTTCGGGGGCCGATACAGCTTGGCTTTGCCAGAAGCGTTGATCGGATCTTCACGGGTGAGCATAGCATCACACGGATGGCAGTGACCAAAGAGGCCGATCTGGAAAAAGAACGTACCATGGGCCGCAAGTTTACGATTCCTTACGGCCTGTACGAGGCACATGGGTTTGTCTCGGCCCCGCTGGCCAAGCAGACCGGATTCTCGGAAGAGGATCTGGATCTGTTCTGGAATGCGCTGACCAACATGTTCGACCATGATCGCTCGGCGGCCCGCGGCGAGATGGCCACGCGCAAGCTGATCGTCTTCAAGCACAACAGCGAGTTGGGCAACGCCCCATCGCACAAGCTCTTCGACCTTGTCTCGATCAGGCGCAAGGACGACACGAAGCCGCCTCGCGCCTTTTTCGACTACGAAGTAGTCGTGGACAAGGCGGGCGTGCCGGACGGTGTGGAGGTGATGGAGTTGGTGTGAGGGGCGGGCAAAGAAATAGGGCCTATGGCGGGGAATTGCACCTATAGTTGAGGGAGAAGGAGAAGAAAGACGTGGCGCATTCAGGACCGGGCGAAGAAGTGGCGGCGTTGCTGAAACACGCCGCGCCGGATGTGCGCGCTCTTGCGGCGCGGCTTGCGGGTAAGCTGGACCTCGCGCACCTGCGCGCGGAGCTGGAGGCGTTGTGTCAAAACAGCGAGCCGACAGTCCGCGAGGCCGCGGAATGGGCAATTGCACGCATCACGCCGGACGGCGGCCGCGGCGGCAAGATAATTATCCGCCACGGCGGCTACGGGGGCCTTAAGGCGTACCAGGCCACGGTCATCGCCTTTGACGTGACCGTGGGGTTCTGCGACCGATTCGTCAGTCTGCGCTCGCGCACACACGACCAGATGGTGCAAGCCGGCCGAAGCGGCAAGCAGAACATTGTGGAAGCCAGCGCCGCGGCGGGCACTTCAAGCAAAACGGAACTCAAACTCACGGGCGTGGCGCGAGCAAGTCTGGAAGAGCTTCTGGAAGACTTCCGCGATTTTCTGCGCCAGCGCGGCCTGCCGCTCTGGACCAAGGACGACCCGAGAGCGCAGAAAATCCGCAAACTGGCTTATGAGGAGAATAGGTCCTATGAAACTTATAGGTCCTATATTGAGCGGGAATCACCCGAGGTTGCGGCAAACACTGCAATCTGCGTGATTTACCAGGCCACTTATCTGCTGGACCGGCTTATCAAGCAGTTGGAGCGGGATTTTATCGAGCAGGGCGGCATGTCCGAGCGTATGCTGAAAGCGCGCCTGCAACACCGCAGGGAGCAGGAGAATAGGACCTATGTCGGGAGATAGGACCTATGGTTTTCCCGAAGACGAACTTCTGCCGATTTCGGCGCTTCAGCACTTCGCATTCTGCCCGCGGCAGTGCGCGCTGATTCATCTGGAGCAGGCCTGGAGCGAGAACCGGCTGACGGCGGAAGGCAGAATTCTGCACGAGCGCGTGCATGAACGCGGGCACGAGACAAGAGGCGAGCTGAGAATGGAATTCGGCGTGCCCTTGCGCTCGCTGAGGCTCGGACTCGCGGGTGTGGCCGATGTTGTGGAGTTTCGCCGCGAAAACAGGAAAGAGCCGTGGCGAGCGTTTCCTGTAGAGTACAAGAGAGGCAAGCCCAAAGGCGAAGCTTGTGACGAAATACAGCTTTGCGCGCAGGCGATGTGCCTGGAAGAGATGATGAATTGCCGGGTAAAGAGCGGAGCGATCTTTTATGGAAAGACACGCAGGCGGCACGACGTGGCGTTCGACGACGAGTTGCGCGGCAAGGTGGAGAAGACCTGCGCAGAATTGCGGGAATTGCTGAAATCGGGCAAGACGCCGCCCGCGGATTACGGGAAGCGCTGTAAGAGCTGTTCCGTATTCGGGCTGTGCGCCCCCAAGGCGAGGAAGAAAGGGCCGGTAGAGGAGTACCTGGCGCAGGCTGTTGAATGAAGAAATACCTCAACACACTGTACGTTACCACTCAGGGCGCATACCTGAACAAGGAAGGCGAGGCCGTGGTGGTGAACATTGATCGCGAAGTGAAACTGCGTGTGCCGGTTCACACGCTGGGCGGAATCGTTTGTTTCGGTAACGTGATGATGAGCCCGTTTCTGATGAGGCATTGCGCGGAGAACAACGTGGGAATGAGTTTCCTGACGGAGAGCGGCCGGTTTCTTGCCAGGGTGGCGGGGCCACAGTCCGGCAATGTGCTCTTGCGGAGGCAACAGTACAAGGCAAGTGACGATCCGAAGCTGTGCAGTGCGGTTGTGCGGGCAGTCCTCCTGGCAAAGATGGTGAACTGCCGGACGTTGCTTCAGAGGGCGGCTCGGGATCACAAGGAGACAGCGGGAACGCAGGATGTACAGCGCACCGTTACAAGGCTCGGAGATCTTGTGAGGGGCCTTAAGGCGGACAAGCATAGGAAGATGGAAGAACTCCGGGGCATGGAAGGAGAGGCGGGAAAGATATATTTCGAGGTATTCGATAACCTGATTACGGCCCAGAAAGAGGACTTCTTTTTCAAGGCGAGAAGCAGGCGTCCGCCCATGGACAACGTGAACGCTTTGCTGTCGTTTGTCTACACTCTGCTGGTTCACGATTGCCGAAGTGCGGTCGAAGCGGTCGGGCTTGATCCGCAGGTGGGATTTCTTCACAGACAACGGCCGGGCCGTCCAAGCCTGGCGCTCGATCTGATGGAGGAATTCAGGCCTTTTTTTGCCGATCGTCTTGTGCTGAGCCTGATCAATCTCAGACAGGTTCAGGGCAAAGATTTCAAGAAGAGCGAGACGGGAGGGGTTCGTATGTCTGACGAGGCAAGGAAGACGGTCATTACGGCCTATCAGAAACGAAAACAGGACGAACTCGTTCATCCGTTTCTGAAGGAGTCTGCGCCTGTAGGCACGGCCATGCATCTTCAGGCGCAGTTACTGGCGCGGTTTCTGAGAGGAGACCTGGACGGATACCCGGCTTTTCTGTGGAGGTAGCGCGACAATGATGGTGCTTGTGAGTTACGACGTTTCGACGAGAGAGAAAAAAGGACGCACCAGGCTGAGAAAAGCGGCAAAAGCCTGTCTTGACTACGGGCAGAGAGTTCAGAATTCGGTATTTGAGTGCGACTTAGACCCTGCGCAGTGGGCCGTGCTGAAAGACCGGCTTGAGAAAATCATCAAGGAAGAGGAAGACAGCCTGAGATTCTATTACCTGGGTAAGAATTGGCAAAGGAAGGTTGAACACATAGGTACAAAGGGAATTGGTGATTTGAGAAACGACCCTCTTGTTGTATAGGCGGTTGCGCGAACCCGGAGACCACATGTCTCGCCAGGGCGGTTCGCGCACCTGCGTAAGTTGTTCTTTGACAATTGGATACAGCGTGTGGGAGAACGACCACACACTGCTGAGGTGGGTACTGCGAACACTGTTCGCGAAATTGGGATGTTTTGACCTTGAATTCAAAGGACAAAACAAGGGGCTGTCGCTCCCCGCGCGGGAGCGTGGATTGAAACGCGTAGAACTTCAGCAGATTGAAAAGGCAAACAAGTCGCTCCCCGCGCGGGAGCGTGGATTGAAACATCATTCGCTCCGGTATTGGAACCCGTTTGTCGTGTCGCTCCCCGCGCGGGAGCGTGGATTGAAACGATGTTACTTGAAAGTAACATGCGGAAGTCAGGTCGCTCCCCGCGCGGGAGCGTGGATTGCCCGCATCAGGCGGAAAACACTTTCTCCATCAACTTCCGCCTACACACCCGCGACAGTAATCCGGAGATGAAGACCTGCAAGCGCTGAGCACCTACAAGTGCCGGAGAAAATACTCACTTCTTTCCGTCCTTCCCGTCCTTTCTGCCAGTTCCTACTTCCGCTAATCCCCAGCCGTTCCTGTCCCGCCCTCACGGCAGGAGGGGGAGTCTGCCGGCCGGAAGCGAACCGGCGCCGGGGACGTCCCGCCATTTCGTTTCCGCGTCGGGGGGGCCGTTCTCGGCGGCGAACATGTGATGCCATCTTTCCTTGAAAAGCAGGCCGTGTTTTATTATCAGGCGCCTGTTGCCGAGGGACGGCGTGCCGGCGGTGGTGACGCTCTCGACGTGATACATCTCGACCGAAGGCAGATAGACTATCCTCCGCCCACGGCTCCTCATTCTGTAACACAGGTCTATATCTTCATATTCCACCGGGTTGAACGCTTCGTCAAAACCTCCGGCCGCGCTGAACGCTTTTCTTTCCACCATCATGCACGCGCTTATCAGGCACTGCACTTCGGTTTTCGCGCGGTATTCCGGACTTTCCCGCCCCTCGCCCCTTCCGCGGAACTGCACGCGGCCGGACGGAGACACCGCCGCGCCCGCGCACTGAATGGGATACGGCTCAAAAGGATAAACAAGCTTGGGCCCGGCCGCCGCGGTATCCGCGTCTTCTTCGATTGCTCCGGCCAGTTTCCTCAGCCAGCTTCTGCTCCGGAGGGTTATGTCGTTGTCTATGAAGGCAAGGTACTCGCCGTCGGCGCGCCCGGCGCCGATGTTGCGCGCCGTGGAACAGCCCGTGCCCGGTTCGTTGAGCACTATTGTGATGCCGGCGCCGGCTTCCCGGCAACGGTCCCGGAATTCGTTCAGCCACCGCCGGGTTCCGTCAGTCGAGCCGTTGTCGACCACCACTAGTTCCCAGGAAGTGTGCAGGGTATTCAGAAGGCCCGGCAGGCAAGCGCGCGTGCATTCGAGCTTGTCGCGTGTGAGAATTATGACTGAAGTCGGCTTATCCACTGCTGTTCCTTTTGAGCGTTCCGTATCAAGTCGCGGCATTACCCGTTTTCCACGAGGTCGGCGGCGGCCCGGACGATTTTCGCGGCGTCCGGCAGGGCCGCGTCCTCCAGCACGGGACTGGCGGGAATCGGAACGTCCGGAGCGGTCACCCTTCGAATCGGCGCATCGAGATAATCATGGGCCTTCTCGAATACCCTGAAAGCTATCTCCGCGCTTACCCCGCCGGTACGGTGGCCTTCCTCCGCGAGCAGAAGCCTCCCCGTCCGGCGCACCGAATCAACCACTGAAGCGGCGTCAAGCGGATTCAAGGTACGCAGGTCTATCAACTCGCCGTAAATTCCGTCCTCCGCAAGAATTCCCAGGGCCTTTTCCGCCTCCACCGCGCATCGCGAGAACGCCGCAACGGTCAGATCATCGCCCAGGGCAACCTTTCGCGCCTTGCCGAAAGGAACGGCCCGCCGGCGGGAGGGAACCTTTCCTTTCGTTTCGTAAAGACTCTTGTGCTCGATGAAAAGAACCGGGTTGTCGTCGCGCACGGCCGACATTAAAAGCCCCCCGGCGTCGGCCGGAGTGGCGGGAGTCGCGATTTTTATACCGGGTATGTGCATGAAGCACGCTTCCAGGGTCTGTGAGTGGGTCGGGCCGTAACGCCTGCTCCCGCCGGCGGCGGTCCTTATCACCAGCGGGCACTTGACCCGGGGACCGAGTACGTAACGCAGTTTCGCGGCCTGGTTTATGATCTGGTCCATGGCAAGGGTAATGAAATCCATGAACATGATTTCCGCCACGGGTCTTGATCCCGCCAGCGCCGCGCCCACCGCCGTGCCTGTGAAACTCTGCTCGGATATCGGGGTGTTTATCACCCTGCCGGGGCCGAATGCATCGAGCAGGCCGCGCGTGACGCCGAAGGCGCCGCCGTAAACGCCTATGTCTTCTCCCATGAGAAACACATCGGCGTCACGCTTCATTTCTCCCGCGAGCGCTTCTCGCAGGGCCTCGCGATAGCTCTGGATCCTCACGCGAAAACCCCCTTTTCCAGCTCGTCTTTTTCCGGATACGGACTCTGCTTCGCGAACTTTACGGCGCGGCGCACAATATCACGCGCCTCATTTTTCAGTGCGGCATCCTGTTGCGCCGAAAGCCTGCCCGACTCTTTCAAACGCCTCCGAAAAACCTTAACGGGATCCCTCTTCTTCCATTCCTTTTCCTCTCCGGCCGTGCGGTACCGGCGGGGATCACCGCGCGAATGCCCGCAGTACCGGTATGTCCTGCACTCTATCAGCGAAGGCCCTTCACCGGACGCCGCGCGTTTCCGCGCGCGGCGCACGGCGGAGGCCACGGCAAGAACATCGTTCCCGTCGACGGATTCCGCGCACACATTGTACCCGGCCGCGCGCCGAGTAACGTCGCCGGCGGTTGTTGTGTCCACCCGGCTGGACATGGCGTAGAGATTGTTTTCGCAAACGTACACCACCGGGAGCCGCCACAGGGACGCCATGTTAAGACATTCGTGAAAAGTGCCCTGGTTCGCGGCCCCGTCTCCGAAAAAACAGCCGGTAACCTTACCGGTTCCGCAAAGTATCGACGAAAGCGCGAGGCCGTTGGCTACAGGCAGGCTTCCTCCCGTGATGCCGTTGGCGCCCATGAAGCCGATAGAGGGCGAAGCCATGAACTGACTTCCGCCGCGGCCGCCCGAATAACCGGTGCTTTTCCCGAAAAGTTCCGCCATGACGCGACCGGGGGCGCCGCCTTTCGCCAGGAAATGCCCATGACCGCGGTGGGTGCTGGTAAGGTAGTCGCGGCGGTTGAGCCCGGCGCAGACGCCCACGGCGGAAGCTTCCTGTCCGATACAGCAATGGGCCGTGCCCGTAACCGCGCCTTCAGCGAAGAGGGCTTCCACCTTTTGTTCGAAAAATCGTATTACCAGCATGGTTCGGTAATACCTGAGCCATGTTCCCTTACTGTTCATGGCCGGTATTGTATTAAAACACCGCGCACACTGTACAGTATTCAGTATTCAGTCGTCCGTCGTCAGTCATCTGTCATCCGTTTTTCCTTGCCGAAATTGGAACCGTTTGATTAATAGGGCGGGAATTGCCAATGGAATAGTTTCCAACAACAGAAGAGGTACAGGATGTCCAATTATCTCAGCGATATGAGGCCGAGTTTCAAGCCGCGCACGATCGAGTGCGGGACTGTAAGCGCCTACAGCTACCGGAAAGACCTGTCGGCCGAACTTGAAGACAGCGGAATCGGCAAACGGGAGGCCGTCGATCTTCTGGAAGACATGCTGGCCGTGCGCGAATTTGAAGAAATGATAGTCAAACTGCGTTCCGGCGCCTACGAACCGTGCAGTGATTACAACTACCGCGGCCCCACGCACGTTTCCATAGGCCAGGAAGCGGTGTCGGTTGGCGGCTGTGCGGGCATCAGGCCGGATGATTTTATCACCTCAACCCACCGGGGTCACGGCGACAGCATCGCCAAAGGGTGTGTCGCCATCAGGAATATGACCGACGAACAACTGCGGGCCCGCGTGCCGGATTCCAGGGCGCGATCCAATGACAGGCTGAAAGAGGAAGCGCTTGAGAATCATATATACAGGACAATTGCCGAGCTCTTCGGCAAAGAAGACGGTTACTGCAGGGGGCGGGGCGGCGGGATGCATATCGCCGACTTCAGCGTGGGGCACCTGGGCGCCAACGCGATAGTGGGCGGCGGCGTGCCCATAGCCACGGGCGCGGCGATGGCCCAGCGGTACCTTTCGGAAGAAAAAGTGGTATGCTGTTTTGCCGGCGACGGAGCGTTCGGCAACGGGGTTGTGCTCGAGTCGCTCAACTGGGCGTCCATGAAGCAGTTTACCAACGAACTGGCCGGAAAAAAAGCATTCGGCCTGCCTATAATCTATCTGATCGTCAACAATCACTACGGTATGACCGGCAGGGCGGAAATGGAAGTAACCGGTGTGGAATCGCTGGCGCAGAGAGGCGCGGGTTTCGCCGACAACGCCATGAACGCCGAGGTTGTTAACGGAATGGACGTTATGGCGGTCCGGGACGCCGTGCGGCGCGCGGCGGAGGAGTCGCGCAAAGGCAGGGGGCCCTACCTTCTGGAAATCAACACGTACCGCTATTACGGCCACTCCCTCAGCGATCCCCGCAACGAATACAGGACCCGGGAGGAAGAAGAAGCGTGGAAGAAAGCCGATCCCGTCGAAAAGTATTCGACAAGCTTAATCGAAGCCGGTGTTATCGCCGGGGAGGAGCTGGAAAAACTCAAAAAGAAGGTTGCCGACAGGAACGCCGCGGCGGCGGTCAGGGCCGCCGGGGCCGCGGACCCGGACAGGGCCGATGTCATTAAATACATGTACACGGATACCGCCGCAGAAACCGTCCCTTCGGAGTTCTCAGACGTCCCGGTCTCCGAGCCGCCCGCCATAAAGCGGACCGACGGTCTCCTCACCTACCGGGACGCCGTCAAGGAAGCACTTTTTCAGGAAATGAAGCGCGACGGCCGGGTTATGCTCTACGGCGAGGACGTCGCGGATTACGGCGGAGCCTTCAAGGCCACAAAAGGTCTCCTTGAAGCTTTCGGAAGGGAACGTGTCTTTAACGCGCCCATTTCCGAGGCCGCAATCTGCGGCACGGCCGTCGGAGCCGCGATGGCGGGCATCAGGCCGGTTGTGGAGCTGATGTACATGGATTTCGCGCTGATGGCCTCCGACCAGATAGGGAACCAGGCCGCCAAATGGCATTACATGTCCGGGGCCAGCGTTGAAGTGCCGGTCGTCTACCGCGTCTCCGTCGGCGGCGGCAAGGGCTACGGGGGACAGCATTCGCAGACCCTTGAAACGGTATTTGCCCATATACCGGGCCTGTACGTGGTGTATCCGGCAACCCCGTACGATGCGAAGGGCATGCTCAAAGCCGCCGTTCGCGACAACAATCCCGTTATGTTCGTGGAATCACAGATTCTCTACGGCATCAAGGGCGAAGTACCGGAAGACGATTACCTGGTGGAGCTGGGTACCGCAGATGTAAAGAAACGCGGTGAAGATCTCACAATAGTTACCTGGGGACCGGCGCTTCACGCCGCTCTGGCCGCGGCCGAATCGCTGGAGAAAGAAGACAAATCAGTGGAGGTAATCGATATAAGGTCTCTCGTTCCGCTGGATACGGCCGCTATTGTCGAATCGGTAAAGAAAACAGGCCGCTGTGTCGTGGTCAGCCAGGCGGTCAACATCGGCAGTTATACAGGCGAAATCGCCTCGCGGATCATGGCCGAGGCTTTTGATTATCTCGACGCCCCGGTCCTGCGCGTGGGCGCGGCCGACGGTATCGCCCCGCAATCCCACATTCTCGAGGAGGCTTTCCTCCCCGACGAAGAGGACATACTCACCGCGGCAAGGGAAGTGTTGTAGGAGAAACGGCCAAGTGGCCGGGGGTAAGAGGTAAGAGGCGGACAAATGGCTCAAGCAGTAGTAATGCCCAAGCTCGGCCAGACGGTGGAGGAAGCCACCGTCGTGAAATGGCACAGGAAAGAGGGAGACAGGGTCAAAAAGGGCGAAGTGCTTTTTGAAATCGAAACGGACAAAGCCGTTCTCGAGGCCGAAAGCTTTTATGAAGGCACATTGCTGAAGATATTCGTCGGCGAAGAGAAAACCGTGCCTGTTTCCTCCGTTGTCGCCTATATCGGGGAACCCGGCGAAAAAGTCCCGGAAGCGCCTCCCGTAACTAAGGACGGACGACGGACGACGGACGACGGACGATCGAGAAAGCAGGAACGGAAAGAGGGAACAGCCGCAAGGGGCCCCGGAAGCGCGCAAAGAGAAGAAATTGCGGGAAACGTTCCGCCCCCCGTTTCGCACTCCGGCACCGCGCCGACGTCTGCTTCATCGGCACAGCCGCCGCGTTTGTTCATTTCCCCCCGCGCCAGGGCGCTGGCGAAAACCTCCGCCATAGATCCTTCGCCGATCACGGGTTCGGGACCCAACGGCCGGATAATTGAGACCGACGTGGTCAATTATCTCCGGGAAAAAGGCTACGATTCCATGAAGATTACGCCTGCCGCCAGAAAAAAGGCAATCCGGGAGGAAATAGATATCCTCAATGTGCGCGGCACCGGAGAATCGGGAAGAATAAGAAGTGTCGATATCGACAGGGCCATCGCCGAGAAGCCGAGGAAGATGAGCCGGATGCGGCGAGTGACGGCCGAACGGCTCACGCACAGTTTTACGACTACTCCGCATTTCTACGTTACGGTCAAGGTGGATATGACGGCTCTTATGCGATACAGGCAGCAGCTTAAAAAACAGGGTTATTCTTTTACCGTCACCGATTTCATACTGCGGGCCGTCGTGCTCGCACTGCGGGAGTTTCCGGCACTCAACAGCTCGACCGACGGCGAGGCGGTAAGATGGAGAAGCAGTGTCGACCTGGGCCTGGCAACGGCGGTGGAAGAAGGTCTCGTGGTGCCGGTTATAAGAAACGCGGACGAACTTACCATGGAAGAACTGCACTCGCGGGCGCGGGAACTGGCGGGAAAAGCCCGTGAAGGAAAACTCCTGCCGGATGAAATGAAAGGCAGTTCTTTTACCGTGTCGAACATGGGTATGCTGGACGTCGAAAACTTCGCGGCCATTATCAATCCCGGGGAAAGCGGCATTCTCGCCGTAGCCAGCACCGTGGAAGAAGTTGTGCCCGTAAAGGGCAAACCGGCCGTGAAACAGAAAATGAAAATGACGCTTTCGGTCGATCACCGGATTGTGGACGGGAAAACCGGCGCCGAATTCACTAACTCGATCAAGAACAGATTAGAGGACATCAAGCTATGGAAAAATACGATCTGATAGTTATAGGTTCGGGACCCGGGGGTTACCCCGCGGCGATCCGTGCCTCCCAGATGGGCGCTTCGGTTGCCATTGTCGAAAAAGATCAGCCCGGCGGCGTCTGTCTCAACTGGGGATGCATTCCCACCAAAACTCTTATCGCGTCCTCGGAACTGTACTGGAAAGTCCGCTCATCCGATGCCATGGGCCTTAAGCCGGGAAAAATATCTTTTGACTACGGGGCCGTGTGCAGGCGCAAGGACGAGGTCGTCTCGGGACTGACCCGGGGAGTGAGTCAACTGCTCAAGGCCAACGGGGTTGAATTCATTTCCGGGACGGCTTCGTTCACCGGGAGAAACCGGTTGACGATTCGCCGGAAGAAGACTTCTTCGAAGGGCCGCAAGGGATCTTCTCAAAGCTCTATGAAACTGGAGGCGGGCAAGGTGATAATCGCCACGGGGGCCGAACCCGTTAAACCGGGCTTTCTTCCGGCGGGCAAACGAGTAGTCGACAGCAAGGGTTTCCTGCGCATGAAGACACTGCCCTCAACCATGATAGTCATGGGCGGAGGCATCATCGGCTGTGAGTTCGCATGCATGGCCGCGCAATTCGGCGTCAAGGTGACTGTCGTGGAACTGCTTGACGACATACTGAGCACGCTGGACAGAGACATCCGAAAACCGGTGAGGAAATTCATGGAGGGGGAACTCGGCATAACCGTGATGACCGGCGCGCCCCTTGAGGATATCCGCGCCGCGGCCGACGGTGTAAGCGGGAAGATCGGAGGCGACCGGGTAAAGGGGGACATTCTGCTGGTATCCGTCGGCAGACGGCCGGTGACCGCCGGGCTCGACGCCGCCAAAGGCGGCGTGGAAGTCACAAAAAGCGGTCATATCCCCGTTGACGAATACTGCCGCAGTGCGTGCGCGTCGGTCTACGCCGTAGGCGACGTTACGGAAGGAAGCACTCAACTGGCGCACGCCGCGACTTCTCAGGGCATTACGGCGGCGGAAAACGCGTTGGGACGCCGCCGCAGGATGGAAACGGTTATTCCGGTCTCCGTCTATACTTCGCCCGAAATCGGAAGCGTGGGTCTTTCGCAGAAAGAGGCGCAGGACAGCAACATGAAAACAACCGCCGGGAAGTTCCAGTTCCCGGCCTCGTGCAAAGCAAGGGCCGAAGGAGACACGAACGGTTTTGTAAAATGGATAGCGGACGCCGAAGACGGGCGCCTGCTGGGAGCGCAGGCCGTGGGTCTCCACGCCGCCGAACTGATAAACGAAGCTGGCATCGCCGTCCGGGCCGAGCTGACCCTGGAGGAAATGGCGCGCTCCATACACTGCCATCCCACAATTTCCGAAGCGTGGATGGAAGCCGCCCACGCCGCGCTGGGGGAATCGATCAACCAGCCCCCGGGAAGAAAAAAGAAATCCCGGTAGAAAGGAAGAAATCATGGCGAAGTCCAAACGGAAAACAGAAAAATCACAGCCCCCTTACCGTGATCCATCTCAACCCGTCGCCGAGAGGGTGAACGATCTTCTGGGACGCATGACTCTTGAGGAAAAGATCATGCAGATGGGTTCGAGAATAAGCTGGGAGCCCGGCACCGTTGCGGCCGACCGCCGGGGCCGCTTCTCGCCTGGGATTGCGCGGCGGACCATGGGCAAGACCGGCCTCGGACAGCTTTGTATGATTCAGAATCAGTACAGTCCGAGCGCGGGAGCGTCACTGGCCAACAGCATACAGCGTTTTGCCGAAAAACACACCCGCCTCGGCATACCGCCCATAATACACCACGAAGCCCTGCACGGCCTCACTACCCGCGGGTGCACGAGTTTTCCCCAGGCAATAGCACTGGCCTCCTCGTGGGACCCGGATATGATGCTTGAAGTGAGTTCCATAATCGGGCGGGAAACCATAAGCCGCGGAATACGACAGGTGCTTTCCCCGACAATCAACATAGCCCGCGATCCCCGGTGCGGGAGAACGGAGGAAACCTACGGGGAGGACCCGTTACTAACGTCCCGAATGGTTGTTTCCTTCGTCAAGGGCGTGCAGGCGCACGGAGTGGTGGCCACTCCCAAGCATTTTGTGGCCAACTTCGCGGGCAGCGGCGGACGCGACAGTCACGAGATCCACTTTTCCGAACGGATTCTCCGTGAAATCTATTTTCCCGCTTTTGAAGCGGCCGTAAAGGAAGCCGGCGCACTGTCGATTATGGCGGCGTACAATTCGCTGGACGGCAAGCCCTGTTCTTCCGATGCATGGCTTCTCCGGGACGTTCTTCGCAACGAGTGGGGATTTAAAGGCTATGTGGTTTCGGACTACAATTCCGTAATACATATCCACTCCAAGCACCGCGTCGCCCCGTCGGACGCAGAAGCCGGTAAACTTGCCGCCGAGGCAGGACTTGACGTTGAACTTCCCGCCTCGGTGTGTTTCGAAAAAATGATTTCCCTGGCGCGGCGCGGACTGGTTTCCTCCGAAGCCATTGACGAATGCGTCCGCAACATTCTCCGCGTCAAGTTCATGATGGGGATGTTCGATGACCGTTACGTGGACCCGAAAAAGGCAGGCACAATCTGCGACCCAAAACAACACCGGGCCGCGGCCCTCAAGGCGGCCGAAAAGGGCATGGTCCTCCTGAAAAACAGGTCTGGAACCCTTCCTTTTGACCGCAGGCTTAAATCGCTGGCCGTTATCGGGCCCAACGCCGCAGAAGCGCGTCTGGGCGGTTACAGCGGCCGCGGGATCAAAACCGTCAGTCCTCTTGCCGGCATTCGTAAACTCGCCGGAAAACGCGTAAAGATCAGATACAGCCGGGGATGCGGTATCACCGGAAACAGCCGGGACGGATTTGACCGCGCCATGAAGGCGGTCCGCGCGTCCGACGCCGCCGTGCTGGTGATGGGCAACGCACCGGAGACCGAAGGCGAAGACAGGGACCGCTGTTGCCTTGACCTGCCCGGCGTCCAGGAAGACCTTATACTTGAAGCCGCGGCCGCCGGGAAGCCGGTGATTGTCGTGCTTATCAACGGAAGCGCCGTTACCATGGAGAGATGGGTGGACAAGGCGCAGGCCATACTGGAAGCCTGGTACCCGGGCGAAGAGGGCGGCACGGCCATAGCCGAAACGCTTTTCGGCAGAAACAATCCCGCGGGACGCCTGCCCATAACTTTCCCGATAAGATCCGGACAACTGCCGCTTTACTACAACGACAAGCCCAGCGGACGAACTTCAGATTACGCGGACCTGAGAGGCAGGCAGGCAATGTTCCCGTTCGGACACGGCCTTTCTTACACGACCTTCGCGTACAGCAGCCTCAGGGTCACTCCCTCCTCGATTCCTCCATACGGAAAAGTGAAAGTGAAAGTTGACGTCCGCAATACCGGCAAGACGGCCGGCGACGAAGTCGTCCAGCTTTATCTGACCGACCTCTGCAGTTCAGTGACCAGGCCCGTCATGGAACTGAAGGGCTTTCGCAGGATAAGCCTTTCCGCGGGCAGTAAGAAAACGGTTGCTTTCGAGCTGGGTGAGCGTGAGCTCCGCATGCTCGACACCCATCTGCAGTACGTCGTGGAACCCGGCGCATACCAGGTAATGGTCGGAAGCAGTTCCGCGAAGGGGCTGAAGAAGAGGTTTGAGGTCAAGGGAAAGTAGCGCTCAGGGGCCAGGAGCCGGGGATCAGCGTTCGGTACCGTTTCCCGACAGAACACGGCTGATTAGGGCCAGGGCGAACCACACGGCCCCGGCAATTATAGCCGTGATTCCCGCGTTTTTGAAAACCACAAGCCAGTCATACCAGAACGCGTCTTCCTCGCAGGGGAGTATTCCGATCAACGCCATGATAATGCCCAGAGCGGCAACGGCGACGCCGAAACTCTCCAGGCCGCCGAACTTTTCCGAAGAAACATTATTCATAGCAAACCTTTTCACGTCAATATCGCGGGCTGGCCCGTATTGTCCAGAATACTCTGCCATAACGACCCGTCCGGATCGACAGTTTTCCTTTTTGCAACAGCCTTCTGCATCGGCACATGAACGAAACGGTTGTTCCACAGACCAACGACCAGGCCCGTCTTACCGGCCATGGCGGCATGCACGGCGTTTTCGGCCAGGCGAAAACAGAAAACCGAATCGTCGGCGTTCGCCGGAGCGCTTCTAATCATATAAGAGGGGTCTATGTATTTGACGACGGACCGGGGACGCGGAGGCCGGAAGTGGCGGCTGATGGAATCCTTCAGATACAATCCAATATCCCCGAGCCTCCTGTTTCCGGATTCGTCCGTTCCCTCCGCGCCGATAATGTCCTGCCCGGCGCCTTCGGCGGTGACGATAACCGCGTGCGATTTACGTTTCAGACGGTCTTCCAGAAATGAGAGGACTCTCTCCATCGCGAACGGAACTTCCGGTATAAGCAGAAGATTCACGTCGCTTGTGGCGAGCGTGGCGTAGGCGCTTATAAACCCCGATTCTCTGCCCATCAGCTTAACCAGGCCAATGCCGTTGAACACGCCCCTGGCCTCCATGTGAGCGGAGGTGATGGGCATTTCGCTCACGGCCGTTGCGGTCTCGAACCCGAAAGTGCGTTCAGTGTAGGAAATATCGTTGTCAATTGTTTTGGGCACCCCGATAACGGCCGCCGGGAAACCGAGTTTGGCGATTTCATTTCTTATGGCCGCCGCGCCGCGCTGAGTCCCGTCGCCTCCTATAGTGAACAGAATATCTATATGCCTGTTTGCAATGAAGCCGGCCATTTCCGCGGGGTCCTGCGGCCCGCGTGAAGAACCCAGTACCGTCCCGCCGCTCTTGTGTATGTCTTCGACAGTCTCTGGGTCCAGCTTCATGGGCTCATGGCCGTTTGTCTCCGTAAGACCGGCGTACCCGTAGCGCAATCCCATTATCTCGCGCACGCCGTACCGGTACCACAGGACCATCGTAACGGCCCGTATTACGTCGTTTAACCCCGGGCACAGTCCGCCGCATGTCACTATGGCCGCGCGCACTTTATCCGGTTCAAAAAACAGCTTCCTGCGCGGTCCGGCCTGCTCCAGAACCGCAGGTTCCCCCTCCTTCGACCGGTAAGCGGCAAGGGTGGGATCAACGAGCACGCCGGAGGCTTCATCCACATAACGGGCGTGCTTAAGGGGCGAAGCGATGCGGGCGGGGCCCAGAACGGGAATCGCAAACTCGTTGTTGCCGCCAGGTTTCACGGGGTAAATATGCGGTAATGCAGGCAATGCTTCAAGGCTGAAAGGTGACAGCGCCGCTTTTCCGCGATGCAAGAAGAGCAGACCCCCAACCATCCTGTAGATCCTGTCTAAAACTCTTCTCTTCTCCCATCTTAATCGCAATCTTAATCCTAATCTTTATCTCCCCCCAATCTTAATCCCAATCCTAATCTCTCCCTCCGTCCTCTGCCCTCCGTCCTCCGCCATCCGTCATCTGTCCTCCGTCGTCTGTCCTCCGTCATCTGTCATCTCCCTTCCGTCTCCCCCCGGAATTATTATCTCTCCGTGCTTGATATTGAGCCGGCTCTGCTCCACGATTTCCCAAGCCCATGAATGAACGCCTGCCACATCTCCGTCCGGGTGACTCGGGCGTGGAGGAGCCGCTTACAGTGGTCTTCGTCCGCCACGCCCAGGCCGTGCCCCAGGACGCGGGGGAACCGGTCGATCCTCCCCTCACCGAGCTGGGCAGAATTCAGGCCCGCCGCGTGGCCGAACGGCTTACGGAGGATTTTTTCGACCATGTTTATGTCAGCGACCTCCGCAGGGCCCGTGAAACCGCCGAAGGAATTCTCGAATCGCACCCGGACACACCCCGCACGGTAACGCCGGACCTGAGAGAAGTATCGGCCTGCCACTTTATTCCGCGTATGCGCGCCCCCGAAGGCGAAGCGCTGAGGCGTTATCGCAGACAGCGCAGAACATTGAAGAAATTCGTCTCCGATCTGAGGAAAAAACACGGCGGCGGGGAAAAAGTACTGGTTGTCGCTCACGGCAACATCATAAGGACCCTTGTGCCGATGTTCGCCGGCCGAAGCCCCAGGAGAAGCGTCCTGATGAACATCAGCAATGCCGCGGTTACCATTCAGCAGTTATGGCTTTCGGGAGAGGCAATAGTAACGCTGGCCAACTGCGTAAAGCATCTCGCGCCCTCGCAGGTCACCTGATTCCCGCGACTTTTTTATTCCGCGCCGTTCCAGCAATAGGTACAGAGCTTTTCGCGGGGCAGGCCTATGGCTTCAACGAGATCGGGCAGACGCTGATACTCCAGCGAAGTGAGTTTCAGTCTTCCGCGTATCCAGTTCAGCATGGCCCTGTATTTTTCCGAGTCCGGATCAGCGTATACCTCCGTCGGGGTGTCCCCGCTGCCTTCCAGCTCCTTTATAGCTTTCCTGGCCGCGAGGTCCAGCTCGGATCTCGACCTCGAAAAGTTCAGGTACCTGCACCCGTAAAGAAGAGGAGGACAGGCGGGACGCATGTGTACTTCCCGCGCGCCGTAATCGTACACGCGCTGAATAATATCCTTTAATTGAGTCCCGCGTACTATAGAGTCTTCGCAGAACAACATACGCTGTCCTTTAATAAGTTCTTTTATCGGAATCAGTTTCATCCGCGCCACGAGGTCCCTTATGGACTGGTCCTGCGGCATGAAACTCCGCGGCCAGGTGGGAGTGTACTTTACAAAAGGCCGCCGGTAGGGAAGACCTGCTTCGTTGGCGTAGCCCACGGCGTGGGCGGTGCCCGAATCGGGAATGCCGGCTACCATGTCGACCCGGACCTTGTTGCGCCTGGCGAGCGCGGCGCCACAGCGGTTTCTTGCAGCTTCGACATTTATCCCCTCGTAGTCGGAAGAGGGATAACCGTAGTAAACCCACAGAAACGCGCACATGCGCATTTTCCCGCCGGGAGGATTCTTCTGCTCGTATCCTTCCGGCGTAACGAGCACGATCTCTCCAGGTCCAAGTTCCCTGACAACTTCATAATTGAGATTCGGGAAGGCCCCGGTTTCGAAAGTAACAGCGTATGCGCCGTCACCGCGGCCGAGGATCAGGGGCGTGCGTCCCAGTCTGTCCCTGCCGGCGTAGATTCCCCGGTCGGTGAGAAGCATGATCGAACAGGATCCTTCTATAGTTTCCTGCGCCGCCTTTATCCCGTCCTCAAAGGTCGCCTCCTGGCTGATGAGCGTCGCCACCAGCTCGGTCGGATTGATTTCGTTGCCGCTCATTTCGGAAAAGTGCACCGTCTTTTTCCCGAAAGCCTTTTCGGCCAGCTGGTCAAGATTGCGTATCGCTCCAACGGTGACTATCGCATAGGTTCCGAGATGCGAACCGATGATCAGGGGCTGGTCCTCGTAATCGCTGATTACTCCCAGGGCCCAGTTTCCTCTCATTTTACAGACATCGTCTTCGAACTTGGACCTGAACTGGTCATTGCTGATATCGTGGATGACCCGGGAGAGATTTCCCCCGTTCCTGCAGGCAATACCGCCCCGCATGGTCCCCAGGTGCGAGTGATAATCGGTTCCGAAAAATACGTCCCTTACGCAGTCCGACTTCGAGGCAACACCAAACATTCCACCCATAGCTAACCTCCGGTGAGAATTCCGCGTTCAACATCACATGCCCGCAGTACCTGTATACACCGTGGAGCGCGGCGAGCAAATGAAATTTTAACCGGGACATAATTGTTGATTTATTGACACGTTCAGTTTATCCTTACGCCAAATGAATGATGATGTGCAACCGGCCGGTTATCCGCGTGAGGGTTCCCAGTCCGATTCCCAGTCCGATTCCCAGTCCGATTCCCCGGCTGATTTCTACGGCGAGAACGTATTCAGCCCGCGCGTAATGCGGGATTACCTTTCGGACCGGGCGCGCAAGTCTCTTACTTCCACCATTCGCGAAGGCCGTTCTCTCGACCCGGGTATAGCCGATGAAGTAGCCGACGCAATGAAAACGTGGGCCGTGTCCCGCGGGGCCACTCATTTTACCCACTGGTTCCAGCCTCTTACCGGCACTACCGCGGAAAAACACGACTCTTTCCTTACTCCCGACGGGGAAGGGGGCGTAATTCTCAAATTCTCCGAAAATGAACTTATCCGCGGCGAACCGGATGCTTCCAGCTTTCCTTCAGGAGGTCTGCGGTCCACTTTCGAGGCCAGGGGTTATACGGCGTGGGATCCCACCAGCCCCGCGTTCCTGAAACACAGCCGCGCCGGGGCCGTTTTGTGTATTCCAACGGTTTTCTATGGTTTTCACGGCGAGGCCCTGGACAAGAAGACCCCTCTTCTACGTTCAATAGACGCCCTTTCCCGGCAGGTTTGCCGCCTTGGCGCCCTGTTTGGTTCGGGCGGCGGAAACGGACGCGCCCGTATGGAACTGGGCGTGGAACAGGAGTACTTCCTCATAGACAGGACGTTTTTCGAGAACCGTCTCGACCTTCTCCAGACGGGGAGAACCCTTTTCGGCAAGGCGCCGGCCAAGCATCAGCAGATGAACGATCACTATTTCGGTTCAATCAGGCCGCGCGTTCTGAATTTCATGAACGATCTGGACCGCGCCCTGTGGCGTCTCGGAATCCCCGTGAAGACGCGTCACAACGAAGTGTGTCCCGGTCAGTTTGAAATCGCGCCGGTATTCGAGGACCAGAATCTCGCCGTCGACCACAACATGCTGACCATGGAAATAATCCGGGAAAAAGCCGAGGAACACGGTTTTGCCTGCCTTCTGCACGAAAAGCCATTTGCCGGCGTGAACGGCTCGGGCAAGCATAACAACTGGGGGATAAGAGGGCCGGACGGAAAAAACTGGCTCCAGCCCGGTAAGACCCCTCGGGAAGACGCCAAATTTCTTACTATGATATGCGCGGTCGTTCAGGCCGTGGATATGTACGCGGACATTCTGCGCGCTTCAGTCGCTACCGCCGGAAACGACCACAGGCTGGGAAGCAACGAGGCCCCGCCCGCCGTCATGTCCGTTTTCCTGGGCGAACACCTTACGGACATCCTGGAACAACTGGAAAAAGGCGGCAGGCGCAAGGCCAGCCCCGAGAAGATGCTCAATATCGGCGTCTCCTCCCTTCCTCCTCTCCCCAGGGATACCACCGACCGCAACAGGACTTCCCCGTTCGCCTTTACCGGCAACAAGTTCGAATTCCGCGCCGTGGGATCGGATCAGAGCTGTGCCGATTCCAACATGGTACTGAACACGATAACGGCAGATTCCCTGGATATCATAATTTCTGCGACAGAATCGGAAATGTCCCAGGGCCGCGAACTCAACGAAGCTCTCCAGACGGTGCTCAGGGACGTGGTGCGGAAACACAAAAAGATTATATTCAACGGGGATAATTACGGGGTGCCGTGGCAGAAGGAAGCCCGGAAACGCGGCCTCAGCGAAAAGAAAACAACACCCGAAGCCCTCAAGGCCATGGTATCCGCCGAAGCGGCCGCGCTCTTTGAAAAACACCGGGTCATGAGCAAGAGAGAACTTCAGTCGCGTTACGAGGTCTACAAAAACAAATACGACTCGGTGATCGCAATTGAAACCGAGTGCGCCGCCACCATCGCCAGAACCATGATAATCCCGGCGGCCGTCGCCTACGCCGCGGAACTTGCTTCCTATATCAGGAGCGCGGAGTCGGCCGCCGGCAACTGCGACATCAGCGCTTCACGGACGGTGGTGACGCAGGTAGTGGAACTGTGCGAGAAACTGGTTTCCGCGGCCTCAAGAATGGAAAAAAGTTCCCGCGGCTCTTCTCCGTCCGAAATGCTCGATAATCTTGCCGAATGCCGCCGGGCCGCGGACGCGCTCGAAGCCGTACTGCCGGACGACATGTGGCCGCTTCCCACGTACGCCGGCATGATGTTTATTTCCTGAACGCTTCCGCCGGGCCGTAAGGCGCCAGTCCCACGGTAATATAAGGATTTATAACCGTATCCGCTTCCTCGCGGGCAAGCTTCCACATCCTCCGGCACAACTCGCGCTTCACGGTCTCATGGGAATCTTCGTCATTCAGGTTCCTTGTCTCGTCCGGGTCCCGCCGCAGGTCGTAAAGCTCATCTTGATCAAAACCGTTGAACACGTACTTGTATTCCTTTGTCATGACTGACCGCTGTGTGTAGTAAAGCTCCACACCGTTGCACTGGGTGTGGATTTCGTCCCGCCAGCCCGCGGGGCTTTCCCCCCTGAGAAACGGAAGGAGGCTTCTGCCGGTGAAATGCCTTTCGGCCTTGACCCCGGCCGCTTCCAGGAAAGTGGGCCCGAAATCCGCTTCGGAAACGAATTCATCCACCCTTCGCCCGCATCCCTTGAGCACGCGCGGCCACCTCACTACAGCCGGGATGTTGTAGGCTCCTCTGAAACAGGGAATGCCCTTGCAGAACAGGCCGTGTTCGCCGCAGTAATCCCCGTGGTCCGACGTGTAAAGAACCATAGTGTCATGGGCGGCTCCCGTTTTCTCCAGCGCCCCCATCACGCGCCCGAACAGTTCGTCAAGATAAGAACAGTAAGCCCGGAAATGCCTCACACCTTCGCGGACCTCCCGCTCGCTCAGTTGTCCGAAGCGGGTTTCGCGCATGCGCTGATATATTGTCGGTTTGTCGGACATCTCGTCCGCGAAACCGGCGGGAAGAGGAATCTTTTCGATGTCGTACATTTTCAGAAATTTCTCCGGCACAATGTAGGGGTCATGCGGGCCGTTCAGTCCCACAAACAGCGCCCACGGTTTGCCGGTCTTGAGACCACGCAGGACATTTTCAGCCAGTTCCACGGCTTTTTCGTCGTGTCCCCTGCCTTCCGCTTCGCCGTACAGCCTGTATGTGCCGTATCCTGGACGCAGTATTTCGCCGTCTTTTCGTTCTTCCGGTTCCGGCTCGGCGGCCATGTCACGGTACTTTTCCCATTTGATCCCGTGAAAAGTGCCGGAAGCCGAAGAAACAAGGTGCTCCTTCCAGCCCCTGTCCTTCGGCGACTCTTCCACGCTGACATGCCATTTACCGATCCAGTGCATATCGTAACCGGCTTGCGCCAGGTCCTCGCTCCACAGTCTGATTCCGCTGTTCAGACCCCGGCTCAGCGCCTGATCGTTGCATACGTTGTTCCACACACCGTGGCGCGAGGGGTACAGGCCGCTGTGGAAAGTGGCGCGGGAGGGACAGCAATGCGGTGAAGGGCAGTAGGCCGAAGTAAAAGTCACGCCTTCCGATGCCAGTTTTGATACGTTCGGCGCAACGGTTCCGCCTTCCGGAATAACGGTGTCGGCGCGCTGATGGTCGGTCATGAATATCAGTATATTGGGCCTGTTTGCCGCGGACATGGTATTTTTCTTTGCTTTAAGAGGTTGTTTCCGGACAATTTATAGCGTGTTGAGGAGAGGGTGTCGAGGTCGGGATGTCGGTGATTCCCGCAGAAACGCAGATCATGAAAACCGTAGTGGCCGTATTTCGCGCAGTTGTGTTTGCAGGACTTCTCGCCGCCGTGTCGGCGGCATGTTCGGCCGGGGAACCGGGCGAGACCGTTCCCCTTTACGGCAAAGTGGAAAGGTTCGCCTCAAACAACGCCCTGGGAATCTCCGGGGATGAAAACCCCTGCGATCCGCGGGACATAAAGGTGGACGTGCGCATCCGTTTTCCGGACGGAACGATACGGCTTCACCCGTGCTTCTGGTATGTTCCGTCCGCACCGTTTTACGAAGTGATGTTTCCCGGAAGCGGCCCGAATGCCTCCGAATGGGAACGCTTCAGGCAGACCGGGCCGGGCAGGTGGTGTTTCAGGTTTTCGCCGCGGGTCGCCGGAGAATACAGCTATCGTTACATTGTCAGCCGGGGCGGAGCGGTACGCTCGCGCCCGGGCGGGACATTCCGGTGTTCCGCAACCCGCGCTTCGCGCCCCCTTCCGCTCGGGCCGGACAAAGATACCCGGTATTTTGCCCGCGCCGACGGTTCTTTTTTTCTGCCCATAGGACACAACCTGGCATGGCCGCCTGAAGACGGCTCCAGGACTTACACGCAATGGCTGGAAGAACTGAGCCGGGCGGGGGCCAACTGCGCCCGCCTCTGGCTTATTCACTATTCCGGCGGCACATCCGCAGAATGGTCTTCCAAGAAAGTCAACGCAGGCTACAACGGGGCAGGGTATTACAGCCAGGAGTCCGGCGCCAGAACAGACGCCATTCTGAAAGCGGCAGGCCGGCACGCCGTTTACCTGGTATTTTCGTTTTTCTCCTTCGGCGACCTGGGGAATCACTGGCCGGAAAATCCTTATTCCGTTTACGCTGGCGGGTACCTGGAACAACCCTCGGAGTTTTTCGTCAGCGCGCGCGCCCGTGCCGACGTAAAGGCCAGACTCCGTTACGCCGTGGCCCGCTACGGATGGTCCCCATGCGTCTTCGCCTGGGAGTTATGGAACGAGGTCGACATAGCAAAAGGTTACTCTCCGGAAATCTCGAAAAAATGGCACAGGGAGATGTCTTCCTACGTGTCGTCCATCGACGTTCACGATCATCTCGTAACCACTTCCACCAGAATTCCCCCTCCGTTTTCCTCGAGCAAGGCACACTCTCTTGAAGAAATTGATTTTGTCAACGTTCATTGCTACTCGCCCCGGCCTACCGCCGCCCTCCCGGTGTATATCCAGGGGGCACTGGAGTCCGGCAAACCCGCGCTGGTTTCCGAATACGGGCTGAGCGGCCGTCCGGATTATTTCGAAGCCGACCCGGCGGGCCTTCACCTGCACGACGGGATATGGTGCGCGGTTTTTTCCGGCGCCGCCGGCACCGCGATGAGCTGGTGGTGGGACAGTTACATTCATCCGCGCGGTTTATGTTTCCACTACACCGGAGTCTCCCGTTTTTTTGAAAACGAAGATCTGCGCGGTTTTTCCGTGACGCCGTGCCGGCTTGATTCCGGTTACGGAGAATACTTCGCTTTCGCCCTGCAAAACGGGAAGAAACTGCTGGCGTGGACGGGGCCGCGCAGGGATGTCTACGCAGATATGGACGGCAAAATCGTATCGTATAAGCGCGAAGGCGTCTGCAGGCCCGCGCGCCTGCGTATTCCGGGTGATTTTGAGGGCCGCTGGACAGCAACGGCCTACGACACATTTGACGGAACTGCCGTTGCCAGGTCAAGAGCGCGGATCGCCAACGGCGATCTCCTGGTGGATCTGCCTGCGTTCCGCCACGACATAGCAGTCAAATGCGAACCGGCCGCCGCGGGAGACCCTTCGCACCCCTCCGGAGAGACTCCCCTTCACAACCGCTTCGAGAAAATGAGCAGAAGAAAGTAAACAGCGAACGGGGATGCGGGATGGGGAGCAACCACGGATTCGACGGATGACGGAGGGCAGAGGACGGAGGGAGAGATTAGGATTGGGATTAAGATGGGGGGAGATAAAGATTAAGATTGCGATTAAGATGGCAGGGGAGAAGATTTTTAGACAGGATCAAAAGGATTTACAGGATCCTAAAAGCACTGCCCACAACGTCTCTACTGCTTTGCTCTTCTTGCATCGCGGATAAGCGGCGCTGAAGAGCCTCCAGTGCGCCGCCCGCGATGCGGGCTGTTGCGTCACGCGGGGTGGAGGGCAAGAACAGAGCCCAGAGACCCCAAACCCCACCCCCACACCCCACGCCTGCGTGGCGCGGGGTTGGCGCCAAGACTGAGAAAACTGGACAAACGAGAGGTTATGTGTGAAAGTAAATGTTTTATAGCCGCATTGCACATTCGCGGACAGCTACGGAGAAAGAAATGAAAAACATCACTACCGAAGATCTTAAACTCACAGCTAATACCATACGCGGTCTGGCGATAGATACCGTTGAAAAAGCCGCCTCCGGCCATCCCGGCATGCCCATGGGCATGGCCGATGCCGCCGCCGTACTGTTTCTGGGCTACCTGGAGATCTCCGCCGACAAGCCCGACTGGATCAACCGGGACAGATTCGTGCTCTCGGCGGGACACGCTTCGGCACTGCTTTATTCTCTACTGCACCTTTCAGGTTACGATCTTCCGCTTTCCGAACTCGCGGCCTTCCGGCAGTGGGGAAGCCGCACTCCGGGTCATCCAGAATACGGCCGCACACCGGGCGTCGAGACCACCACGGGGCCGCTGGCACAGGGATGCGGCAACGCCGTGGGAATGGCCATTGCCGAACAGGTGCTCGCCGAACAATTCAATACTCAGGATTTCGACGCCATAGACCATTACACCTACGTCATGGCCAGTGACGGCGACCTCATGGAAGGCCTCAGTCACGAGGCATTTTCGCTGGCCGGTCACCTGGGACTTGCAAAGTTGATCGTTCTTTACGACGACAACAATATCACAATCGAGGGCAAGGCTTCTCTGGCCTGCAGTGACAACGTCAAGAAACGCTTCCAGGCCTACAACTGGAACGTCATTGAGGCCGACGGCCACAATTGCGACGAAATAGAGCGCGCCATCCGAAGGGCGAGGCGCAGTAAAACACGACCCAGCCTCATTGTTCTTAAAACCCACATCGCCTTCGGCAGTCCCAACATGCAGGACAACGAAAAGGCCCACGGATCCCCGCTCGGCCCGGAAGAAACAGCGCTGGCCAAGAAGAACCTGGGAATTCCCGAGGGACAGGAATTTTACGTTCCGGACCGCGTCCGCGAACTTTTCGCCGGCCGAAGGAAGACCATGAAAAAAAAGGTTTCCCGCTGGGAGCGGCGGCTCAAGCGGTATTTCGCTTCAGCTCCGGAAAGGGAACCTGCGTGGCGCTCATTCTTTGACGCCGAAGTACCCGCCGACCTCGATGACTGCCTGCCGCGGTTCGATCCCGGCAAGCCGGACGCGACCCGTTCTTCGTCCGGCGAAGTTCTTCAGAAACTTGCTGAAAGAATGCCCTGTCTTATCGGCGGATCGGCGGACCTGGCGCCCAGCACGAAGACACTTATCAAGAACGGCGGATCGATTGCGCCCGGAAGATACGAAGGCCGCAACATTCACTTCGGAATCCGGGAACACGCGATGTGCGCCGCGCTCAACGGAATCGCGCTCCACGGGGGCCTACGTCCTTACGGGTCGACTTTCTTCGTGTTTCTCGATTATTGCCGCCCTTCGGTGCGCCTGGCGGCCATGATGAAACTTCCGGTTATTTTCGTGTTCACGCACGACAGTTTCGGCGTCGGCGAGGACGGTCCCACGCACCAGCCGGTCGAACATCTCGCGTCGCTCCGTTCTATTCCGGGCATTACGGTGATCCGACCGGCCGATTCCGCGGAAACCGCCGCGGCATGGGCGGCGGCCCTCAGAAACACCGACGGCCCCACTGCGCTGATTTTGAGCCGCCAGAAGCTCCCCACCCTTGATCGCTCGGTATACGGCGCTGCGGCCGGCCTGGCCAAGGGAGCCTACACTCTCTGGCAGAGCGCCGAGGGCACGCCCGAAGTGATCCTGATGGCCACGGGTTCCGAAGTGCCCCTGGTGCTTGCCGCCGCCGAAGAACTCGCGAAGGAATGCACCGTTCGGGTACTCAGCATACCCTCGTGGGAACTGTTCCAGAAGCAGGACCCGGCTTACAGAGACGACGTTCTTCCTCCTGCCTGCAAGCGCAGGGTGGCCGTGGAAGCCGGTATCGCGATGGGGTGGGAACGCTACACGGGCCCCGCGGGGTCGGTGATATCAATGGATGCTTTCGGCGCTTCCGCACCTTATAAAATCCTGATGGAGAAATTCGGTTTTACCCCCCGGGCCGTAATTGATGCCGCCCGGGAGACGGCACGGCGCGCCTGAATCGCGGAGAACCTGCCCTGCCCGGACCGACGTACGCGCTGACATGACTAAACTGGTTATCAACGGCGGCAAAACGCTCAGGGGAATTCATACTTCCCCGGGGAATAAGAACGCGGCCCTGCCCATGCTGGCGGCCTCCCTTCTGACCGACAAACCGGTACACTTGAGGAACCTGCCTCTTATCGAGGACGTTTTCACGATGCTCGATATAATGTCCGACACAGGCGCGGACGTCCGTCTTCGCGGCCGCACCGTGACCGTCTCCGCGGCGGGTCTCTCCCGAACGCGCTTGAACAGGTCTCTCTGTTCCAGCGTGCGTTCCTCGATCCTGTTCGCGGGTCCGCTTGCCGCGCGCCACGGGTCGGCAGTCCTGTTTCCGCCCGGGGGAGACGTCATAGGCCGCAGGCGGCTTGACACTCATTTTGAAGGTCTTTCCGCTCTCGGGATTGTCCCGGCCGGCCGCAAACGTTTTACCTTTGAACGGAGGCGTCTCCACGGGGCGGACATTCTTCTCGACGAAGCCAGCGTTACGGCAACTGAAAACATAATTATGGCCGCGTCAATCGCGCCCGGAACAACCACCATTTACAACGCGGCCTGCGAGCCCCATGTGCAGGCGCTCTGCCGCATGCTCAACTCAATGGGAGCGAATATCGGGGGCATCGGCACAAACCGTCTGAAGATCAGGGGCGTTAAGACGCTCAAGGGCTGTACATGCGCGATACCCCCGGATTACGTCGACGCGGCATCGTTCCTGGCCGCCGGTGCCCTGACCGGAGGCGCTGTTACGGTAAAGAACGCCGCATGGCGTGACATGGAAATCGTTATGCGTCATTTGAGCAAAACCGGCCTGAAAGCCGTAAAAAAGAAAAAAGGCCTGGCCGTTTCTTCGAAAGGAAAACTGTCGGTCACCGATGATCTGGGTTCCGCGATCCCCAAGATTGAAGACGGGCCATGGCCGTCATTTCCCTCCGATCTGATGAGCGCGGCCATAGTCCTGGCCACCCGGGCTGAAGGCACAGTGCTTTTTTTCGAAAAGATGTTCGAAAGCAGAATGTACTTTGTGGACCGCCTTATACATATGGGCGCCAGAATCGTGCAGTGCGATCCACACCGCGTGATCGTAAGCGGTCCTTCCACGCTCCGGGGGATTCATATGTCCAGTCCCGATATCAGGGCCGGCATGGCGCTGATCCTGGCGGCTCTATCCGCCGAAAAGCAGAGCGTCATAGACAACGTGCAGATAATAGACCGAGGATATGAAAATGTCGGCGCCGAACTTCAGAGGCTCGGCGCCGACATTAGCGTTATCCAATAAAACGCTCAGTCCTCGTAAATCTCTTTTTCGTCTTCCCCGGCATGTTTTCCGCCACGGCGGACGTCGCCTCTGCGTCCACGATCATGTTTCCCTTCACGATCCCGTTTCATGGACTCTTTTCTCTGCTTCATGCGTTCGCGCATTCTCTCCCGCATCACTTTACGTATTTTGCCTATCTGCTCCTCGGTAAGGTTCTGTTTGACGGCCAGAATTTCCTTAACTTTCAGTTTGGCCATTTCCTTGGTAATTTCGTATTTTTCCTCGACCGCCTCCATTACGGCGTCTTCGTCCACGTTTTCCCCGGCCATGCGCCTGGCCTGTTCAAGTCCGGCCAGTTCCTGCTCGGCCCGAAGCCGGATACGTTCTTTCCTCAGCTCGTACATCCTGTCTTTGAGCTTTTCGACCTGGTCATCATTGAGGCCGACTTCTTCAGCAAGTTCCCTGTTCTGAAGAACCTGTATCAGAAGCATTTCATGCATACTGCCTCCGCCTCCGGGGCCGCCGGCCTTCCCCCTACGGCTATGTCCCCATTCCGGGCCGCTCTCGCCATGACCTTCGCGTCCCCCGGCGTAAGCGCAGGCCGCCGCCAGAATAACCGCCGTTATACCGCCCATTAATGTTCCGCTTTTCATTCTTCCACCTCCTGTTGAATGACGCTGTTCCGTTGTTATTACAACGAACCGCCGCACGCAATTATTGCCCCGGTTATCAAAAAACTCAAATCTCCAGTGTCTTTTCGCACGGCGCCAGGTACCGATACCCGGCTGAAGTTACTGCTACGGTGTCTTCAATGCGCACTCCGCCTGTTCCGGGGTAGTAAAGGCCCGGTTCCACAGTTACGACATTTCCTTTTTTCAGCCTCTGTTCGCCTCCGGGGCCCAGGATGGGATGTTCATGTATTTCCAGGCCTACGCCGTGTCCCGTGCCGTGGATGAATCCTTCGGCCTTTTCGTCCGCAGTTACGGTTACGTATCCCCGCCTCTCCAGCTCCTGCCGCGTCCGCCGGTGCACGGTGGAACATTTCACGCCGGCTTTCAGAGCTTTAAGCCCGGCAAGCTGTGCCGCGCGCACGGCACGGTACATCGCCCGCAAAGCCGGCGAGGCTTCTCCCCTGACGACCGTGCGGGTCAGGTCGCCCCAGTACCCGTGCTCCATGTGACGGGGAAAAATATCTATAACGACGGGTTCTCCCGCGTACAACGGGCCCCGGCCTTTCTCATGAGGATCGGCGCTCTGTTTCCCGCAGGCCGCAATTGTGTCCTCACAGACGCAGTCATGCTCAAGAAGCACCCGGGAGATCTTTTGACGCAATCCTTCACTTGTTAAAATCTTCTTTTCCGACCGGAGCAAACCCCAGGAATCAGGTCGGGATTCGGCAATCTTTGCTATTGCCGACCTCATCGCGATTACGGCTGCTTCCTGGGATGTCTTGATTTCGGCCAGTTCCGCCGGCGTTTTTACAGCTCTCTGAGGGAAAAGCCCGTCTGGCGCCGTTTTTACAGCTATATGCGCCTTTCTGAGATTCTCCGCCGCCCCCAGCGGAAACCCGGGATCTACTCGCACGGATCTTATCCCGAGGGTTTTAGCCAGCCCCACAGCCCAGCCGGCCGCCCCCCCCCGTCGGCCGCGTTTCAAGCGCAATGAATCGGAACACCATACTCTGAGGCGTCCTTTAACCGAAGCGATTCTGTTGAATTCAAGGCGGGAAACCACCGCGTGAAACGTGCGCCCGGTTTTCAGCAGTACCACCGGGCTGTGCACTCGCACGCCCAGGACGTATTCCATGTCCGGACTCGATTCTTTTTCTCCCAGCAGAAGATCAGCGTTAACGGCCCCCGATATCATACAATTTTCCCCCGGCGGTTATCGGTGAATTCCGGGATAATCCCTTTCACCTGGATTATTCGTGAGAGTCACGAATAATCCACTTTCGCCTTTGGCGAAAGCCGTGATGTTCGCGGCTTTGCCGCGAACAAACGGGGTTAACCACGTTTGCGAGCCGCAAGAGCGGCTCGCATCACGTCTCTGGCGCAACTTGTTGCGCCAGAGTGACCTATTCATCAACTCCGAGAGTTGATGAATAGGTCAGGTTCACTGTTTTCAACCGCTTCCTGTTAAAAACCTGTGAACATCTTTTAAGATTTTTTTCTTGTTAGCAAACACATTCTTGCCTAATCATGGCTCCCGTTGTTCTTGAAGTCCAACTTGCTTTTTTACTTTTAATTTCCGCGTTGCCGCTGGATCGGAGCTGTGGGGTGAGCGATAACGATGTTGTCAAACTTTGGTCAAAAACCTCCGATCACCTGAAACGGGTACTCCGCCCCGACGTCTTCTCACGCTGGATAGGCGTCATCGAACCGCATTCCCTTGAAGGTTCCCGCCTTGTCCTCGCGGTGGACAATGATTTTTACCAGTCGTGGCTTAAGGACAATTATCTCCCCCTCATCAGTGAAACCGTTGAAGCCCTGCACGGGACACGGCTTGACATTGATTTTACCGTCGCTCCCCGAGCCCACAAACCTCCCGAGCCGAAGCCGAAGAAAAAGAAATCCCTCCGCGACCGTCTTATCGGAAGACGGACCGGGGATGAACGGCCCACTCTCAATGCCAAATTTATGTTCGATGAATTTATTGTAGGCCCATCGAATCAATTCGCCCACGCCGCCTCCCTGGCGGTGGCCCAGGCCCCCGCCCAGGCATACAATCCGCTCTTTATATACGGAGACGTCGGTCTCGGTAAAACGCACCTTATGCAGGCTGTCGGTCATCATGTTCTGGCCGCTTCACGGTCATCGGTGTGCTATGTCTCCTCGGAAGCTTTTACAAATGAATACATAAACGCGCTTCAGAACAGGAACCTTCCGCAGTTCCGGAAAAAGTACAGGAAAGCAGGACTGCTTCTTATCGACGATATTCACTTTCTGGCGGGCAAGGAACGTCTCCAGGAAGAATTCTTTCATACCTTTAACGCTCTGTTCGACTCACAGCGTCAGATCGTCATGACCAGCGATCGGCCGGCAAGCGAAATAACAAAACTCGAAAACCGGCTTGTCTCCCGGTTCGAATGGGGTCTTGTTACCGAACTGGCCCCTCCGGACCTCGAAACACGCATTGCTATTCTTCAGCACAAACAGAGTAAAGCGCAGGTTAAGCTCCCTGACGAATTTCTTCTCTTTATTGCTCAGAATATCCGTTCCAACATCCGCCGCCTGGAAGGCGCGCTGATTCGAAGTATCTCCTATACTTCATTGACCGGACGCACTCTCACGCCTGAAACTCTGAAGTCTCTTCTCCGCGATGCACTGGAAGAAGAAAAGAACGAAGCCGTAACAATCGAAAGAATTCAAAAAGTCGTAGCGGAGCATTTCGACGTCAGGATAGCGGACATGATGAGCAGGCGCCGGCCGCGGCACATAGCTCTTCCCCGCCAGGTTGCCATGTATCTATGCCGGCGCATGACAAGGGCTTCACTTCCGGACATTGCGAATTCTTTTGCCAAAACACACGCGACTGTTCTGCATTCGTACCGGACTATAGAAGAACGAATGCATATCGAAGACGATCTGAATTCAAACATCGTTGCTATATCACGTAAACTGGGCCGGAATCTCAGCGGAGAATTGACACGGCAGGGCGCGTCTCAGTCCTGTTAAAAACCGTTTTTTTAACAGGTTGTCGGAGAAACAATGGGCTTACTTACAGACGGATTTAAAGTTTAAAACCCCGGTTCTTCCTTTTATAGCAGTGATTTTTCCGGGTATTTACGTTATCAGCAGTATATAATAGTAATAGGTTGATTTAATATACAGAAAGAGATTATTATTATCTATCTTGCGGTTTTGGGAACAGAAAAAGCGGGACTTGCGGCGTTAAAGACATTTTAAGTTCAAACCGCCGGAAAAGCGGAGAAATCGTATGAAATTCAAGGTATCCAAACCTCAATTGCTCGAAGGACTCCAGACCGTCCAGAATGTGGTCAGCACAAGGATTACATTGCCGATTCTGGCAAATGTGCTGGTCAAAGCGGAAAAAGGCAGGCTTCTGCTGGCTACCACCGATTTGGAAGTGAGCATACAGCGTGCTGTAAAAGCTGAAGTAACGAAAGCCGGAGCCAGCACGATACCGGCCAAGAGGCTTACCAGTATAATCAGGGAACTCCCGGACCAGCCCGTGGAAATAGATATCGACGAAAAAAACACTGCCAGCATCAACTGTAAATCGTCGTTTTTTAAAATACTCGGACTGCCCGAGGACGAGTTTCCCCCTGCTTCAAAACCGGACGGCAAGTACTGTTACAAACTTGAGCAGGGAATCTTCAAAGAAATGCTCAGGAAGACGGTCTATGCCGCTTCGACGGACGAGACCCGCTACGTGCTTAACGGGCTTCTGCTTTCGTTTAAGCAAAACAAGCTGACCGTTGTGGCAACCGACGGAAGGCGTCTCGCTCTGGTTGAGTA
Source organism: Kiritimatiellia bacterium (assembly GCA_046483125.1). GTDB lineage: Bacteria > Verrucomicrobiota > Kiritimatiellia > UBA8416 > JAWODU01 > JAWODU01. The sequence goes on along the minus strand of JAWODU010000103.1, from coordinate 15,342 downwards.
TGAAGTGGAAATCCCGAAGGAGGCCGAGATCGACATAATAGTTCCGACTAAGGTTGCCAATCAGCTCATCCATACACTCGCCGATGAAGGCGAGTTGAATCTCTACGTCAGCGGGAACAGGGTAACATTTGAGTTCGGCGACGTTATGATATCCTCCAAACTTATTGAAGGAACGTATCCGAATTTCAACCAGGTCATTCCCTCGCAGTCCGAAGAAAGAATTGCAGTTGAGCGCGAAAGTCTGCTGACGGCTCTCAGAAGAGCTTCGCTGGTAACGAGCGAGAAGTCGATTGCCACCAAGCTCACTTTCGGGAAAAACAAGCTTGTCGTTTCGACGAACGCCCCGGACGTCGGCGAAGCGCGTGAGACGGTGCCGGTCAAGTATGCGGGCAAGGAAATAGAAGTGGCGTTTAACCCGGAATATATGATTGCCCCCCTGAGGACTCTTACGAATGATGAGATTTACATTGAAGTAACGGATGATTTGAGTCCCGGTGTTATCAAATGTGACATACCGTTTCTGTATGTTCTCATGCCGATGAGAGTATCCTGATTCCGTGCATCGTTTAACCGGGGAGCGTGCATCCAGCCTGAATTCTGCCGGATGGTGTAATGGTAGCACAGCAGACTCTGGATCTGTTTGTCCAGGTTCAAGTCCTGGTCCGGCAGCCATAAGGCATTGACGGTATGCGGGAAAGGCGCTGGACATGACCGAAACGTTTGTCTCCGTTATTTCCGGAGCCGTTCTGGGGTTTGCCATCGGGCTGACCGGCGTGGGCGGCGGCGTGCTGACCGTTCCGGTACTGATTCTTGTCATGGGGCTGGACCCGGTTACAGCGGTGGGCACCGCGAGCCTCTACGCTTTCCTCACGAAGTTGTGGGCCGGCAGTAAGCATTACAGGCAGGGGACTGTAAATCTGCGCGCCGGCGGCAATTTTCTCATCGCCGGCCTGCCGGGAGTGATCCTTTCCTCGTTTGTGGTGAAGTGGAGCAAGGTGTCTCTTTCGCCCGCGGGGGTGGAAACGCTGAACAGTGTCCTTGAGTACGTTATTCTAGGTTCCCTTGTGTTCTCCCTGGCTGCTCTGACAGTTGATTACGACCGGGTGAAAGGCCTGCCGGCTTTTTCCGGTCAACGCAAGGGGCTCAGAATCCCCTGCACGTTCGTGGTCGGGCTGATTATAGGCGCCACGTCGATAGGCGGGGGAATATTGATTATCCCGGCCCTGCTTCTGCTCTATGGAGAAACGGAAAAGTACGTCGGAACCTCTATATTTATAGCGCTGGTGCTGGTGCTGGTAATGACCGGTATCTACGCGTTTCTGGGGTCCGGAACGGACTTCGGAGCCGTTGATCTGAAAACGGCGCTGTTAATGGCGGCCGGTTCCCTGGCGACGGCCCACTTCGGGTGCGCCTTGTCGCGGAAAATCGCCCCCCGAAGACTTCAGTTCATCGTCCTGGGTGTTGTTATCGCGGCGATAGCCATGATGGCAGCGGAGAAGTTGATGAAAATGGAGGGACTGGGATGATCTACGGAAATGTCGAGCTTCATAACGTGGCTGAAGCCGTGCCGGTAAAAAACGGAGTTCTTCTTCAACGGGTTCCGGACTCCCCGCTTGCCACCCGCCCCCCGATTCCCTAGTATGCAGCCTGGTTTTAAACAAGGAGAAATCATGGCAGATACACACAGAATCGCGGTAATACCCGGGGACGGCACCGGTCCGGACGTTACCGCCGAGGCCTTAAAGGTTTTGCGCGCATGCGCCGGCAAATTCTCGTTCAAAATGGAGTTTGAAACCTTTGATTTCGGCGGGGAACGGTATATACGCACGGGGGAAGTCCTCCCGGACTCAGCACTGGAGGATCTGCGTTCTTTCGACGCGATTTTCCTGGGCGCGATAGGACACCCGGACGTTAAGCCCGGCATCCTGGAAAAAGGCATCCTCCTGAATTTAAGGTTCGGGCTGGATCAGTACATAAACCTGAGGCCGGTCAAACTGTATCCCGGCGTGGAAACGCCGCTCAGGGACAAGGGCCCGGATGAAATAGATTATGTTGTTGTCAGGGAAAATACGGGAGGACTCTACACGGGTATCGGCGGATTTTCCCGCAAGGGCACGGCGGACGAAGTCGCCGTTCAAAGCATGGTTTACAGCAGGGCCCAGGTGGACCGCTGTCTGCGCTACGCCTTTGAATATACCCGCAGGAGGAACCGCAGCAAAACCCTGGCTCTTTGCGGAAAGACCAACGTGCTGACCTACGCGTACGACCTGTGGGAACGCGCGTTCCACGAAATGGGCGACAGGGAGTATGACGACATTAAGAGAGAATACTATCACGTGGACGCCACGTGCATGTGGATGGTCAAGAACCCGGAATGGTTTGACGTTATAGTCACCGGGAACATGTTCGGCGATATCATAACGGACCTCGGAGCGATGACGCAGGGAGGCATGGGCATTGCGGCGGGAGCCAACATCAATCCCGAAGGCGTGAGCATGTTCGAGCCCATCGGCGGATCGGCGCCGAAATATACCGGCAAGAACGTAATCAATCCGCTGGCGGCGATATGCGCGGGCGGTATGCTTCTCGAGAATCTCGGGGAAAAAGCCGCGGCCGCGGCGGTGGAAGCGTCGGTTGCTGCGGTCACCTCCTCGAAGATCAAGAGCATGCAGGCCGGCCGCATGGGTTTGACGACCGAGGAGGTGGGCGACGCGGTCGCCGAAGGGGTGAAACCATGAAGCAATACCGTGTCGGCATTGTCGGTATAGGGACGGTTGGCGCTGAGATGGTGAAAATTCTCCGTGAACGGAAATTTCCGGTTGGCGAACTGCGGGTTATGGCCCGTTCGGAACGTGAGGAGATCATCGCCGGGGAAAAATGCCGCGTTGTTAAAGCCGGTCCGGAAGCGTTCGACGGCCTTGACTTCGCGTTTTTCGCGGGAACGGAAGGAGCGAAGGGCGCCTCTCAGATGTACGGCTGGGAGGCGGTAAAACGCGGAGTGGTAGTAATCGACAACGGCGACGACTACCGGATGGATCCCAGGGTACCCCTGGTGATTCCCGAAATCAACAGCGGAGCCCTTGAAGGACACGGAGGTTTTATAGCCAATCCCAACTGCAGTACGATAATAGCGCTGATGGCGCTGGGCCCCCTGCATCAAGCGGCGGGAATACGGAGGTTTGTCGTTTCTTCGTATCAATCCGTGTCTGGTACCGGCCGGGGCGCTATCGCGGAATTGGAAACGCAGTTGGAGGATCTGGTATCGGGGAGGGAGCCGTCAGCGCGGGTATACCCGCATCAGATAGCGCTGAACGTACTTCCCCGGATAGGCAGTCTGAAAAACAATCTGCCCGGATACACCAGCGAAGAAGCAAAAATGCTTTTCGAAACCCGGAAAATTTTTGGCGACGAAGACATCCGCGTGTCGGCCACGTGCGTCCGCGTTCCCGTGTATTACGGTCACGGCGAAGCGATAAACCTGGAATTGAAGCGTTCGCTCGGTCCGGAAGAAGCGCGGAAGGTACTCGAAGGAGCTCCTGGCGTAAAAGTAGTGGATGATGTGACTGCCGAGGAGTATCCCATGCCGCTTGACTGCGCCGGCAGGGATGAAGTCCTGGCGGGCAGGATACGCCCCGACGAGAGCGTGGAAAACGGCCTGGCCCTGTTTGTCGCCGGTGACAACATTCGAAAAGGGGCGGCATTGAACGCGGTTCAGATTGCCGAATGCCTGATCGGGTGAGGCATGTTATTCGGGGTGTATGGGCAGTTGAGTTCCCCCTTCCCAGCCTTCGGGACTGTTCCAGGGAATATCACTGCGGGGTGCGGCACAGCCGGATCCCGCCATTACAAAAAACGCGGTAAGTAAAATTACAGCGGCAAGTTTCATGGGGAAGAAAAACGGGCTTGAGAAAGCCTGTTATTCAATGGTCCTGAGATCACCCGCGGGCGCCTGGTAGAAGACGGTATCTCCTTCGCGGACCGGCGCCTGCTGCCAGTCCGTAAGGATATCCACTACGCCGAGTTTATCCTTTCTTCGCACCTGGATAAGACGCGCCTTGCTTACCAGTTCGTCGTCTTCGGCCCTCTTTATGTAAAGTTCCACTTTCGGCGGATCTTTATCCATGAATTCCCCGAGAATTTCCTGGAGGAATTCGTCATTGAGTTTAACGACCGCGTAGTGCCAGTCGGGATTCACGCTGACGACTTCGCCCTTGGTTCCGGCGTCGATCACCGGCTTGGCGACGATAATTTCCATGCCGAGTTGTTTTCTCAGGTCGTTGTTTTCCTGCTTGAGGTGTTCAATGTCCAGTTCCAGGTCCGCCTTTTCTTCCTGCAGGCGTTCGATCTCGCGGTTCAGATCGGCGATCTGCACCTGCAGGGACTCGATCTGTGATTCGAGATCCCTGATCTTACGGTTCAGACGATCGATTTCCCGGTTGAGTTCGTCGATTTTCTGGTTCAGCTCCACAATATGATGGAGACGGTCGCGAAGATATGCCTTGCGCTGGTTCAGTTCTTCGACCGTGGCGATGTATTCGTTCCTGAGGTCTATCAACTGCTGTCTTGTGGCTGAGAGCAGGTCGTACTGGGCCTGGGCGTTGGACAGCACTTCTTCCAGGAGGTCGTGCATTGTCCCTTTGCCTTCGGTTATTTTAAAGCCCTTTACGGGATCACGAAGAATACTGCCCATGGGGTCCCGTTTATAATAACTCATCAACTCAAGCTGACGCCGGGAGGTGTTCAGATTCATAGTCGGCTGTTCGGACAGTTCGTAGGCGTTGGAATAGGTGTTCCAGAACTGGGACTTTGCCGGGTCCTGGATAATTTCCGCGGTACATTCGTCAACGTCCTTGGCGGGGTATTCAGGCTTTGTTTCCATCCGGGGAGGTTCGGATTCGATAGTGGCGGATACGGAGGCGACATACTTTTCAAGCATCTGGGCGCGCGCCTTCAGCAGTTCACGCTTGTTGAAAAGAAGGATGCCAAGAACAAGCGCACCGATGCTCAGCACCAGAATGAAAACAACCAGGACCTTTAGAAAAGTACCCATATTTGAAGCCTCAAACCCGCACAATACTCAAAACCGGCGCCCGAATGCAACAAAAAATTAGCCCCGCCCAAAATCCCCCCAAACCGCCCCCGGAACGCCGGGTAAAGCGCCTTTGCGCAGGTCCGGGCAACGTTCTGCTGAATAAGGGTGAAGCCAATTTGCGGAAGCAAAGCGTTGTGAACGTGTCTCAGGTGTACACGGCGGATAAGTCACGGCCGGGCGAGAAGATTGGCACGCTGAAGGCGAAGCGAGTACGCGAGATTGTTGACGGTCTTCATGTTGTCATCGAGCCCCGGGATGTTGAGCAGGAGTGGTGATATGATACCTGCATTACCATCGGTCGGACATCCGTTCCAGTGCGCGCCGGGCATTACGGTGCCATCGGTCCAGGTTTTCCTTCGGTATGTACCAGAATAACGGATGCACGATGTTCTCGTAGGTTTCCTGGTCCATCTTTGCCAGGGCCTGTGGCGTGAGGTGCTCCGAAACATCTTCCAGCCAGGGCGCCGGCTCGATGGGTTTCCATGCATCGCGGTTCAAAGGGCATACATCCTGGCATATATCGCATCCGTAGATCCAGCATCCCATTTTCCGCCACAGTTCCGGCGCCACAGGCTCGGGAGCCCGGTAGGTCAACCATGGTATACAGCGGTCCATGCGCATGCAGAACGGCTCGGCCAACGCGCCTGTCGGGCACGCGTCCAGGCAGGCCCGACAGCCGTCGGGACAGGCCGGTTCGGGAGTGGGTTCGCCGTGAGGCAGTTCGGCGTCAACAACCCATGATTCGATATTGATCCACGAGCCGTATTTGCCGGCATACGCAAAGCAGTTGCGGCCGAACCGCGTTACCCCCGCACGAACACCCGCCCACCTGTCCGGGACGGAGATGCGCTTAACCTTTAACCCCAGATCCTTGAGCCCTGCTTTGAACCTGCGCGGCATATCGTTGTCCGGACAAGCCTTTATCCGTCGATCACCAAGGTAATTCTTTCCAATTTTGCCCTCCAGCCTGCCCGGCAGGCGATATTTGCCGTACCAGCGCACGCATACTATCAGCGACTTTGCCCAGGACACGGCACGCCTCGGGTCGTAACGCCGTGTGAAATCCTCATAGAGATGGCCCGCTTCAGGAAAACGTTCGATTCGTCCGGCTATGGCAGTACGGTCCTCCTCAAAAGGCTCAACGCCGCAGATCCCGCAGTCCGCATAACCGGCCCGCCGTGCCAGATTCCTGATCCGGTCAACACCGTTCAACGCCGGGGTCAACCCCCGATAATTGACAAAGTTCTTGTTCCTCTCCATGCATTTCCCCCTGCGAGAAGGTAATTATCCGCACGCCAAGTGTCAATATCCGCCTCCCCCGGCCGACGGCGAAATATCGTCCCCGGCGAACGGAATTTTCCGTTGACAGAAGCAGGCTTCGCAATGTATACAGAGCGGCATGGGTTGGTTTTCCATTCAGTTCCGTGGGGTATTTCTCACTATTGTAAGCCTTGCTCTCTGGACAGCGGCGGGCAGGGTTCACGCGCAGGAGAATCTCTCCGAACTGCCCGAGGAAGTCCGCGTCGAAATCGAATACGCCGAAGGACTTCTGGAACTGGGTCTGCACGATTTTGCCGAGGAGGTCCTTTCCACTGTCAAGGATCCGGCGGCGGGGGCACAGCTTGAAGTCCTGCGCCAGCGCAAGAACATAATGCGCGGGGACTTTGATAAAGTCTGGGCAACAATCCGCTCTAAACCGAACCAGGACAGCCAGGAGGTATGGGCCCTGAAGCTTGCTCTTGCCGACGGCTATTACGCGTGGGGCAAATACCCTGAGGCCAAGTCCATATACCAGAGCTTCTTTCAGCGTTACCCCGACGGGCCTCCCGAGGCGCTGAAGCGCTTCTACATGAATTCCGCCTACAAGTACGCGCAGATGCTACTGCTCATAGGCGAGAAGAAGCAGGCGCTTCAGGGCTATAAAAACGTTCTTAAAGCCGGGCCGAAGCGCCACGTGATCCGGCAGATGAAGGCGGAGATGGCCGAACTCCTCCTGCAGCTCGGCGAAGAGAACACGGGAGCGGTCCGCCAGAGATATTTCCAGGAGTGCGAGGAGATCTGCCGCGAACTGATGTGGCAGAGGGACCTCTGGTTCGGCAAGGCTGTGGCATACCGCGCGCATATCATGGTGGCCAACGGAAACATAGAGGAAGCGATGAAGCTTCTGAAACAGAACCTCAACGCCCTTTACGAAATCGACCAGAGCCTCCAGCAGATGGCGCGCAAAGAGGGCGCCGAGGACCTGACCCACTTAAGCCCCATGGCCGAGTGCCGTTATCTTGTGGGGGTTATGATGCAGGAGGAAGCCGAACGCCTGCTGGCGTCCGGGGGGGATATGCCGCAGGTGAAGATGCTTCTCGCCGGCAAGCCGTACAGGACGGCGGACGATAAGGAAGCGAGGGAACCCGGGGCGCTTCAGCATTTCGTGAATGTTTTCTACCGGTATCCGCAGACCAGCTGGGCCCCCGACGCGGGAATGCGCCTGCGGCAGGTCAAGGAACTGCTAGAAAAAAAATTCGGCGCGAGTATCGAAGTGGAAGCCACCCCCGAACAGATGGAAAAAGTAAGGAAGATGCAGTTCAAACAGGCCAGAACGTTCTTCAACCAGAACCAGTTTGACAAAGCCCTCGAAGCTTACAAGCGCGCCTTGAACCTGTTTCCGGAGGGTGAAACTTCCGTGGCGGCAGCCGGTGAACTGGGCAGATGCTACATCGATCTTGAAAAACCTCTTTACGCGGATATGGTCGCTTACTATCTGGCGGAGCGCTTCGGCGGCCACCCGCAGTACAGGGTCGAGGCGGGCAACCAGCTTCTGCGCATGTCTCTGATGTACGAAGAACGGAAGGCCATGGGTAAGAAGCAGGAGATAACGGAGCTTTTCTTCAGGTATCTCAGACGACACCCGCGCACGGCTTCAATGCTTTTTTACGAGGGAGAACAGCGGCTGGCGGCGGAGGATTACGAGGGTGCGCTGGAATACTTTCTGCAGATAAAGGAGAACGAGGACAGCGGCCCCACGTATTACAAGGCCCTCAGCCGGATTGCTTACTGTTACTCTCAGCTGGAAGAGCACGAAAAGGTCATCGATATTCTGAAAGGTTATGTCAAGGATCTGGAAAAGGAACCTCGTCCCGGTCATGCCCTGGCAGAGGCTAAATTCAGGATAGCCCGCGCTTACAAGGAGATGGGAGAGAAATACATACCCGTCGCTTTCAAAAGGTATTCGGAAATTATCAGCATGCTGGAGGGCAAGGATAAGGACCGTTACGCGAAAAACGCGGAGGAGAGAGAAAAGAACACGGACCTGCTGGCGGGTTCACAGTTTTATAAAGCCCATTGCTTTGCGCTGTTGAAGAAACCCGCCGATAAAGTGAAACTGTTCAAGGCCGCGGCCGTAAAAATACTCAAGCAGATGGTGGAAGAATTTCCGGACTCCAACTACGCTCCCGCCGCCCTGAGCCAGCTCGGAACGCTGTATACCGTTCTCGACGAGCCGGAGAAAGCAAGCCAAACCCTCGATAAACTGCAGAAGAAATACCCCGACGCGCCCGAGTCCAAGAACGCCCTTTACATGCTTGGCCGCAACCTTCTTGAACTGGGCAGGCGGAAAGAGGCGGTTGAAATCTTCAAGGAAATGTTCGAGGGTTCGGGCAAGTACAGCGCCAACCAGATTCTCACCGCGGGCCAGGAACTGCTGAAGGCCGGTGAATACGAAATAGCCGTGGACGCGTTCGACAGGGTTCTGTCGATGACATCGGAGCGGGCTTACGAAGAGCCTGCGCTCGTGGGGAAGGGAGAAGCCCTGTACAGGCTGGACCGCCACGGGGAGGCGGTCAAACCGCTTGAGACAATGCTTGAGAAGTACGAGAAGTCCAGGCGCGGGCTGGAAGCTTCGTTTACGCTGAGCGGCGCGTACGCGGCCATAGCGGAAAAGGAAGAAGACAGCGACAAACGGTTTGACTTCTTTAACGAGGCGGTCAAGGCTCTCAAGAGGGTCCGGCAGTATACCAGTGACAAGGGAAAACTCGCGGAGACGGACCTTCGGGTTGCCGAAATCGACGAGCGCAAGGCCGCGGCCGAAAAACAATTCGGGTCGGAGGAAGAGGCCCGCAAGAAATTCGGGCGGGCGATCGGGGCGTACCAGACGCTGATCATGTTCGGCGATTACGGTAATCCCAAGGTGCGGCCGCGGATCGAGGAAGCATGCTACAAGTGCATACCTCTGCTGATGGAACTTGAAAAGTGGGCGGATGCTCTGGAAGTGTGCAACACGTATCTGGACAAATTCAAAACATCCGGCAAATACGTCCTGGAAGTGCAGAGATGGCGCAACAGGGCTAAGGTTCGAGCGGTAATGGAGGGCCAGACGGCTCCCGAAGAGGAAGCCGAAGAAGAGGTCGTTGAAGAAGAAATGGTTCCCGAGGAAACCGCTGAGCCTGAAGAGCCGGAAGAAGGAGAAGAGCAATGAAAAGTTCAGGAAAATATTTACACCGGTTTGTACCGGTATTTGTGGTTATAACCGCGATGCTGACCCTTTTTGCCTCGACAGGCCACACTGCGCACGTGGAAGGCGCGATAAAGACCGATGACGGGCAGATTCACAGCGGCAGGATCCGATACCTCTCCCATTCTAAAAAGTACGAAGTGATCGACCGCAACGCCAGAATGAATTACCCCGAGAGAAGTGTCGTGGCTGTTCGCGTTAAAGAACCTGATGAAATAAAACAGGCCTCGAGATTGATTCAGCAGGAGCGCTACACTAGTGCGATACCCAAGCTTGAGCAGGTGGTCAGGGAATACAAGAAACTGCAGTGGGACGTCGTGGCTACCGAGTGGCTCGCGAAAATATACGACAAGACAGGCCGTCCGGAAAAGGTGGCAAGCGCGGTCCAGGCACTGAAACGCGCGGGAAGCGAGGAGCGCATTACGGGTGAACTTCTCGATATCTACATTGACGCGCTTATTAAGCTCAAACGGACCGCCGACGTCCAGAAGATGCTGGATATTCAGATACGAAAGGGGACCCGCGAGGCGGCGGCCGTGGCCCAGATAAAACGGGGCGACCTGGAAATCTCACAGGGCAATCCGAAAATCGCTCTGCGGGACGGATACCTGAGAACAATAGTGCTGTTTTCCGCCGTAAAGGAAGCACAGCCTGAAGCGCTTTTCAAGGCGGCGAAGGCCTTCGAGGCGCTCGGGCGCAGTACCGATGCCGAAAAAATGAGGCAGATACTCCTTGCCCAGTATCCGACGAGTTCTTACGGGCAGAAGCTCAAGTCCGGCACCTGATAAAGTTTGATACAGGCACAATTTTTTTTATAGGTTAAACAAAAAGAGAAGGGAGAGGGAGTTGATGAAGACAACAATGGGAATCGCAATCGTTTTGGGAATAATCGCGGCCGTGATGTTCTGTCCGATCGCAAACGCGCAGGAAGCCGCTCCGGCCCCGGCCCCGGCCCCGGCTCCGGCCGCGCCGGCCGGCGGAGGGCTTGAACGGACGGGAGGACAGCCCCAGGCTCAGGCCGGACCGGCTACTTCGGGCGGATTGTTTTCGGTGATAGGGTCTTCAGGCGCGCTTGGAATCATTCTGTGGATACTGATTTTCGGTGCGGCGGGCGCGGGAGTTTATTTCGCGGTGGACTGCGGCATTACCGTACGCACCAAGAGGATCATGCCGCAGGCATTGATAGACAATGTTACGGAGGCTATGGGCGAAGGAGACGTAATCAAGGCCCTCCAGAACTGCGAGAACGAACCGGGGCCGCTGGCCAACGTGCTGACGGCCGGTTTCAGCCACGTGGAAGAGGGTTACGACGTTATCCAGGAAGCCATTTCCACTGCCGCCGATCTGGAAACGGAGAAGCTCGTGCAGAAGATCACGTGGTTGTCCGTCGTGGGCAACCTGTCGCCTATGCTCGGGCTTCTCGGCACCGTTCAGGGCATGATCGGCGCGTTCGCGGAACTGGCCGGAGGCGCGCCGGACGTGGCGATCCTGGCCCTGCAGATATCCCAGGCGCTTTATACAACGGCGGCGGGTCTTACCATAGCGGTTCCGTGCGTGGCGGCGTTCTACAGTTTCCGCAACGAGGCAAACAAGATTATCCTGAAAATGGAAGCCATGACCATGGAACTCATCAAGGATCTGCGTAACGTGGAAGTTGTGGAAGAGTAAGTTCCGGGCGGCGGGCACGGGAGAAAAGTAATGGCGAAGCGCAGGAAAAGCGAACTGGCGGAACTGAATCTCACGCCGATGATCGACGTGGTGTTCCAGCTCATTATTTTCTTCATTGTCACCATTCACATTGAAGAAAATATCAACGAAGATATTACGCTTCCTCCGGCTCCTCACGCCCCTTTGCTCCAGTCGGAGGAGCGCGATCCCAGGACGCTGGTGATCGAGGTGGGCAGGCACGGCTGGCTGTACCTGCACGGCACGCCGGTGAAGGTGCCCCTCCTGCAGAGAATGATTCAGAACCGATACAACAAGTATGGAGAATTCCCCGTGCTGATCAGGGCGGACTTGAGCACCAGGCACAAGCACGTGAGAAGAGTAATGGACATGTGCTCGGCCATAGGCCTCTGGCAGGTTCAATTCGTGGCGATCAAGGAAGAAAAGATGTAACGGGAGAAAGCCGTGGAACGGAAGAAGAGAAAAAGGAAGAAGAGGGCAAGCGAACAGCCCCAGCTGGAGATGACCCCGATGATCGACGTGGTGTTCCAGCTCTTGATTTTCTTTATCGTGACGATGAAGCCGCAGGACATACTCGGGCACCTGGACGTATCGCGTCCGGCGCCGGACCCCGACGCGAGGCCCGAAGAGCAGGTGGAAAACCTGCTGGACATAATCGTTTACGAAGACGGTTATGTCATAAAGGGCAGTCAGGTAAGCCTGGCCTCGCTCGGGAAACACATAATGAAGCTTGCTTCCTACAACCCGAACATATCTGTGGTGATCAGATGCACGGGCGACTCTTATCATTCACACCTTGTGGGCCTGCTGGATCAGTGTTCCAAAGCCGGATTGTCGAATATTTCGGTATTCAGCATGTAGTTGCCCGGCGCACCCCCACCCGCGGCGCGGGGACAATATTCCGGCTAAGAAACGGGATCCCGGGTCCGTTTTTACTGTTGAAAAGCTGGAAGGACGTTCACTACCTTCGAGACGCGCCGGAAAGGCGGCATTCACTGGAGAGATATCGTGGCTGAAGAAGAGGAACAGGTCGTTAACCAGATGGCTCCGGAGCAGAAAATGGCGGAGCTCTTTGACGAACTTCCGTTCAAGAAGAAGGTCCGAAAATTTTTCGAGGGTCTGAAACAGCCGCCCGACACCGGGGAGTACAAGTGGGCCCGCCTTCAGTTACTGCGTCTCTGCGCTCCGGTCGCCGCTGTGGTGGTACCCATAATTGCCATGATTCTGCTGTCCATATTCGCGGCAATAAGGCCGGAGATAGTCAGAACCTACGACGTTAAAATTCTCAATCCCGAGCCGCCCCGGGAACTCGAAGAGCCCATTGAACCGCCGGATCCCATAGAGCCGCCCGAACCCGTGGACGACTTTGAAGTGGACCTGACAAAGCCGCCGACCCGGTTTGCGGGCCCGGCCACCGATTTCAGCCCCAAGCCCGCGGATTTCAACGCCGTGGCGCTGGTCAAAAGCCCCGTGATCATGAAGGGTATATACGGCGCTCGCAATTCAGGTATGCGAGGGCAGGCGCTCAACAAGTACGGGGGCAACGCGATTACCGAGCTGGCTGTGCTTCGGGCGCTCAGGTGGCTCAAAAAGTACCAGGAAGAAGACGGTTCCTGGAGCACGGCCACGGCGCACGGCAAGGGAAGATACCGCGGGGCCAAGGCCGGCATGACGGGGCTGGGGCTTTTGACCTTTCTGGCGCACGGTGAAACCCCGGCTTCGGAAGAATTCGGATTTACCGTGGAGAAGGCCATGCAGTGGCTGATAGAAAATCAGACCGCCGAAGGAAATTTCGAGCATCGGGATAATCACGATTACTGCCTGCCCATAGCCGCGTACGCGCTTTCGGAGGCTTACGGTCTCACGAAAATTCCCGCGGTGCAGGAATCGGCGCAGAAAGCCATAAAGGCTATTCTGAAAGGTCAGCACGCCTCCGGGGGATGGAACTACAACATGAACCAGGAAAACCGCGACGATACTTCGATTATGGCGTGGTGCGCACAGGCCCTGAAGGCCGCCAAGATGGCCGGGCTCTTTTACGGCACCGACGATGAAGGGGCCGTAAACCAGGCCATGGACAAGGCCATTACGGCGTTCAAGGCCAATTATCTCAAGGACGCGGAATACGGCGGGCATTTCAAGTACACCAACGAAAGCGACGCGCATCCTCAACTCACAGGGCTGGGGGTGCTGTGCCTTCAGCTTCTGGGCGAAGCGGGCTGTCCCGAGGTCAAAGGGGGTCTGCAGTGGCTGGACAGGAACTGCAAATTCACGGTGGAGGAACCGTGGAGCAAGAGGCCTTTTTACCATTATTATTACATTACCCAGGCCAAGTTTCATGCCGGAGGAGAAACCTGGAAACAGTGGAACAAGGAGTTTTCAATTCCTCTCTGCAGGGAACAGTTCGTTATCAAGGGAGCGGGCGTCGACGGCAAGGACATAGGCTACTGGGACAGCTGGAGCAGGATCGAGCGCGAGTACGGTCCCGTTTACAACACCACCCTTGCCGCGCTTATGCTCCAGGTATACTACCGCTATCTTCCCACCTTCATGGGCGCTCCCCGGCAGGCCGGCGGCGCTCAGGAACAGGAGACCAAAAAGAGTTTCAAGTCCGGCGATGACATAGGCGTCCGGATCACCATGTAGGGATCCATTCAGGTACGCCCGAATTTACGACGCAGTTCCTCGAATGAAGTAAAGATAACCGTGGGTCTGCCGTGCGGACAGGTGTAGGGCATATCCGTGCCCGCCAGATCCACAACAAGCCGCTCGATTTCTTCCAGCTTGAGTCTGTCGTGGGCCTTCACGGCGGCCCGGCATGCCGCCCTTGCTATCTGTTCTCTGAGGCGGGGTCCCGCGGCCGCCGAAGGGCCGCTGTTTTCAAGTTCCGAGGCTATTTCAACAATTAGAGGCTGTACCGGCGCGTCCTGGAAATGCTCCGGCAGAGCATCCACGGCGAAGGTATTTTCACCGAAGGGGGCAATACCGATTCCCATCCCGCGTATGGCCTCCAGATTGTTTTCAACCCCGAGCGCGTCGCCGGCGGCGAGCTCGACTGTTTTGGGCATGAGAAGCGGCTGGGTCTCGATGTTACCTTCGGATATACGTCGCATGAAGCGATCGTAGAGAACCCGTTCGTGCGCGGCATGGGGGTCCATTATCACCATTCCGTCTTCAGTTTCAAGGATCACGAACAGACCGCCGATCTGGCCCAGTACCCTGCAGTTTGACCAGAGGGATGCCCCGCTTTCCTCCACCCGCCCGGGTTGGCCGGCAGGCTGACCGGAAGCCTCGGGGGCCCGACGCAGACCGGGATAACGGAAAGTCCTGGTTACGGGAAGATCTTCTATGGCCAGGCGGCCGCCGCCTGCCTGAAGGCTCTCGGGCTTTCCGGGTAAGTGTCCCAGGGTATGCACTACGGTCCTGTTGCCCAGTACTTGCCTTATCCCCGCTATAACGGCATCTCTCACCAGTGACCCCTGCCTGAACCGAACTTCCCGTTTCGCGGGATGAATATTCACATCCACTGTCGATGGGTTTAGTCCTATAAAAAGGAACACGGACGGGTAACGGCCCTCCGGCAGAAGGGACCTGTATGCCTCGCGCAGAGCGTAGCCAAGAAGAGGCGCTCCGGCGGAGCGGCTGTTTACGAAAATATACTGTTCGTTTCTGTCCGATCTCGCGGCGGGAGGCACGGTTACAAATCCCCGCACGGTGACATCCCCGGCGGAATAATCGATTCCGGCCAGTGTATTGAAAAAGTCGGCGCCGAAGATATCGCGTATTCGTTCGCCGGCGGCTTCGACGGCCGGCAGACGGTAGGTTTCGCGTCCGTCGATTGTCAGGGCTGAGGCCGTGTCCGGACGCGAGAGGGATTGCACGGTAAAGGCCCTGCGCAGATGTGCCAGCTCCGTCCGGTGCGAACGGAGAAATTTTCTCCTGGCGGGCACGTTGTAAAAAAGCCCACGAACTTCCACGGAAGTGCCGGGAGGGCACCCCGCGGGACGCACCTCGATTTCGCCGCCGGGGCTCACCAGCACCTCGGTGCCTTCGTCGGCAT
>JAWODU010000098.1:0-19953 GCA_046483125.1 Kiritimatiellia bacterium | reverse complement strand
CCGCGACGGCCGTTATACTTGCCACGGGCCCCGTGCCCGATGGCTTCTAAATACTAGTCAAGGAGCTCCACACTCCTTTTGTAAAGCTCCGAGAGCCCTGGGAGTGGATGCTTCGTGAGCTCGCCTAAAGGGCTCACTCACATCCCCTCCATAGGACTCTCGGATTGGTACCAGACCTTTATTTTTTATTTTAGCCGAGAGGGTCCGGGTTTTAAGAGCCGGCAGTAGTGACTTTTTGTCCGTCGCCGGGCGCTGATGAAAAGAATATGAGCCTGCTCAGCACTGGTGTTTCCAAAATCTTGATTTTCCCGGTGCCGGTCTTAAGATCGTCAATATGGATAAGACGTTTCTGCACGTTGACATGGATGCGTTCTTCGCCTCGGTCGAACAGCACGATCATCCGGAGTTGAAAGGCAGGCCGGTTGTTGTAGGCGCGCCGGCCGACAAGCGGGGCGTGGTTGCAGCGGCTTCGTACGAGGCGCGAAAATACGGGATCCATTCGGCAATGCCCTCACGTGAAGCGTACAGGCGATATCCTGAAGCTGTTTTCCTGCCCGTGAACGGCAAACGATACAGGGAAGTGTCGGAGCAGATCCTCGGGATCTTTGAGCGTTTTACGCCGTTGTTAGAGCCGCTTTCGATCGACGAGGCCTTTCTGGATGTGACGGGGGCAAGGAGTCTTTTCGGAACCGGCAGGGAGATAGCAGGGAAGATAAAGTCGGCTGTTACTGAAGAGACCGGCCTGACGGCGTCTGTCGGAGTTGCGCCGAACAAGTTTCTGGCCAAGCTGGCCAGCGACCTGGAGAAGCCCGACGGGCTGGTGGTTGTGCCGTCAGACCGGAAAGGGATTCTCGAATTCCTGGCGCCTTTGCCCGTGAGCAGGATATGGGGTGTGGGCAGGGTTACACAGAAGGGCCTGGCGGATGCCGGAATTGATACGATCAAGGACCTGCAGGAAGCCACACGCTCTGAGCTGGCCGATATCGTGGGCGCAAACA
Source organism: Kiritimatiellia bacterium (assembly GCA_046483125.1). Classification (GTDB taxonomy): domain Bacteria; phylum Verrucomicrobiota; class Kiritimatiellia; order UBA8416; family JAWODU01; genus JAWODU01. The sequence continues at coordinate 18,955 of JAWODU010000098.1, read as the reverse complement.
GCGCCGATCATATGCTTGCACTGGCTCATGGCGTAGACGAGCGTGATATAGAACTCAATTACGAGGAAAAGAGCATATCGCGTGAGTATACTTTTCCCGAGGACTGTTCTGAAAACGAAATTATACGTGATGTCCTTATCGGCCTGGCGGATGACGTCGGGCGCCGGCTCAGGGAAGCAGGGAAGTACGCATCGATAGCTCACCTGAAACTCCGCTGGCGGGATTTCCGTACAATCACGAGACAGAAGCCTTTTGTGCGGCCGTGTTGCGATGACGCCACATTACGTGAAACCGCACTCCGCATGTTCAGACACGAGAAACTCATCGGCCCGGTGCGGCTGATAGGGTTCGGGGTGAGTAATCTGCAACAGGACCCGGCCGGGACTGTCCAGCTGGATCTGTTTGAACAGGGGGCTGAAGACACACAGGAGAAAAGGGAGGCGCTGAGCCGGGTTGTAGATGAAATCAAGGCCAGATTCGGACCTGAAAGCATCCGCAGACCTTCCTCTCGCGCGTAAGAATCCAAAGCGGGCTTCGCCCGCAGTCCGCCGCGGCGGATCAGAAGTCAGAGATCAGAGGTCAGGCTGACGTCTGACCTCTGACTTCTGACCTCTGTCCAAGTATCCACCCAATACTCTCGTATCATTTTTTTGTTGTTTATCGCAGTCCCTTCATATTAAGGCACTAATGGCTGTTCTTCGGGGTGCGCCAGAGACGTTCTTTCAGCCGGGACAAGGCGGGGGCGATAGGGGGCGGGGTGCATCTGAACCATTGAGTTTTCCAGCAAACTGTCATGTCGAGCCTGCCGAGACATCTCGCCGAAGGCATGCTTTCGTTTTGGGCAACGCGCCGTTAAGCCCTGATGACCCCTTTCCTCCCTCTCTTCGGTATGTACGCGTGAGGACACGCGTTACTACAACTGCCGGAACCTGGGGTCTTATGAACGGTGCAGCAGCGGGTGTCTCACCCGCAGGAGTTACGCATGGGAGACCTTGAAGACCTCGCTTCCGTAGGGGCCGATTTCAACCGAATTGCCGGGGCGGGAACCGTCCGAAAGGTTGACGCCGGGGGGCGTTTTGAATTCCACTGTCCGGCTTTCTCCCGTGAAGTTGAGCACGAAAAGATAATCCGTTTCCCCGTCTGTCCGACTGCGCAAGGTCACGCCTTCAGGAAGCTCGGCTTCCGCCGCCGGCGTGATATTCATGTCCTCGGCCAGGCACGCGCAGAGCCTCTCTGCAAAGTCCCCGCCGTCCCGGAACGCCGCGTAAAAAGCCCGTCCCTCGCCGGAACGTTTCACGGTAAGGGCCGGGCGCCCGGCATAGAATTCCCCCGAGTACTTCCCGAGCACCTCGGGCGCTTCCTGCGCTTTGCCGCCGGTCACGTTTACAAGGTCGCAGAATATTCTCGCGCTGTAGGTTCCGTTGAGCGCGGGAAAACTCCTGCTGTCGACTGTAACCGGCACGGTTTCATCGTCGTACAGTACATCCAGTTCTTCGGAGTCTATTCCCAGCAGTTCTTTGAGCGGGCCGGGGCGGCCGCCGTAGAAGCACTTGTCGTTTTCGTCGGCTATGCCGCTCCAGTAAGTGGTTACAAGCGTGCCGCCGTTCCGGACAAAGTCCTCCAGTCGTTGGGCCACGCCCGGCCGCACCATGTACAGCATCGGGGCGAAGACAAGCCTGTAGCCCGAAATATCGGCGTCTGCATCCACGACGTCGCAGGAAACGCCGTGCCGCCAGAACCAACTGTAAAAGGAACGGCAGGTCACGTCGTAATCGCGTTTCTCGCTTCTGGGCCCGCGCGCCCCTTCTATGGCCCACCTGTTCTGCTTGTCGAATATTACGGCCGTATCCGAACGCACGGGCGTGCCGGTAACCCCGGCGATTTTTTCAAGCAACGTCCCCAGATCCGCGACGTCCCCGAACACCCGCCGGTCGCTTCTGCCGCTGTGATCCACAACGGCACCGTGAAATTTCTCGGCCCCGCCGAGTCCCGCCCGCCACTGGAAGTACTGTACAGAGTCGGCCCCGTGAGAGACGGCCTGAAGCGCGAAAAGCCTGTGTGTTCCCGGGCGCTTCAGCTTTTCAACGGGCATCCAGTTCGTGGAACTGGGCGTGGTTTCCATGAGCATGAAGGGCCTGTCTCCCTTCAGGCATCGAGCGAAATCCAGTTCGAAAGAAGTGGCCATCGCCCTTTTCCACATCTCCGGCCTTGCGTGATACTGCGGGTAGCAGTCCCACGCGATCACGTCCATGGCCTCGGCCCAGGGCCGGGGATCGTAGTCCACAAAAAAACCGTACGAATTGGTCGTGACCGGTACTTCGGGAGTAACTTCGCGCAGGATCCGCGCCTCGTTTTCGAAACACGCGAGCACCTGGTCGCTTACAAACCTTTTCCAGTCGAGCTGAAGACCCATCAAGACGCCGTTGAACGGGTGTATCTGTTCCCACGACTGATAGGTCTGGCTCCAGAACGCGGTCCAGTAAGCCCTGTTCAGGGAATCCAGATCGCCGTATTTTCTTTTGAGCCAGCGGCGGAACGCTTCACGGCACAGCCCGCAGGTGCATCCGCCGCCGTACTCGTTGTGGACATGCCAGACTGCAAGGGCGGGGTGCTCCCTGTAACGCTCGGCGAGCTTTCGGGTCACCACGGCGCACTTTTCCGCGTAAACCGGCGAACTGGGGCAGTAGTTCACCCGTCCCTCGCACCAACTTCGTTCCCTGCCGTCGTTTTTTACCCTGAGCGTTTCGGGATGTTTCTCCGCCAGCCACGCCGGGGGCGCGGCGGTGGGAGTGGCCAGCACGGCCCGGATCCCGTTCGCGGCGAGCTTGTCGAGAACGGCGTCGAGACAGTCAAAATCGAATACGCCTTCTTCGGGCTCGATTTTCGCCCAGGCGAATATGCCCACCGTGGCTGCGTTACACCGGGCCTTTTTCATGAGCTCCATGTCTTCGTCCCACAGGGCCGGTTCCCACTGGTCCGGATTGTAATCGCCGCCGTGAAGGAACCCCTCCACGCCGGAAGTTATGTTCGGATATCTCATTGACCGCTCCTTTCAAAATCCGCAGCGAGACCTTGACACTGCCGCGCTCGCGGGTGAATCTTTATTGATCGAACAAGCGTATATTCGGAAAGGAATCCGCATGAAGAAACATAAGGACGGAATCAGCGCTAAAGTCAAGGACTTAACGGTAAGACTGCGTCTGTACGGCGACTCCATTGTTAGGGTCACTGTCTTTCGCGGCACAAACGAACCGCGGCTGAAGAGCCTTTCGGTAACAAAGAAGAGCGCGGCAAAGGGATGGCGCGCCCGTTCTATCAGGGGAAAAGCCGAACTTTCCACGTCGGTCCTCAGCGCCTCGATTGACGGGCAAACGGGCGCGGTCGCCTTCCGCGACGCCGGGGGAGAAGCGGTTCTTCGCGAAGCTTCGAACGGGCACGTTATCGAATCCGCCCGCGTACTTCACATGGACACCTGCCACGTACAGCAGAAATTTCTCTGGCAGAAGGGCGAGGAACTGTACGGGCTGGGCCAGCACCAGCAGGGTATCGTAAGCTACCGCGGCAGAAAACAGCGCATGCTCCAGAAAAACATGGAGGTCGCCGTGCCGGTGCTGATATCCACGCGGGGTTACGGCATCCTGTGGGACAACGCTTCGGAAACCGTCTTCAGCGACACGAAGAAACCCGGCGGTTTCCGGTCCGAGGCCGGGGAGGCGATCGACTACTATTTCGTTTTCGGGCCGGAACTGGACGGCGTCATCGCGGGACTGAGGAAACTCACCGGCGCGGCCCCGATGTATCCGAAATGGGCTTACGGTCTTTTCCAGTGCAAGGAAAGGTACCGCAGTCAGGAAGAACTGCTCGATATCGTCCGTTCATACCGGCGGAGAAAGGTCCCCGTGGACTGCATTGTTCAGGACTGGCGGTACTGGGACCCGTACAAGTGGGGTTCGCACCGCCTGGATCCGATCCGGTACCCCGATCCGGCCGATATGATGAAGACAATGCACGGGGAATTAAACTGCCGCGTCATGATCTCGGTGTGGCCCCGTTTTGTTCCGGGAAGCGAGAATTTCGAACGCATGTACGGCAACGAATATCTCTACAGGGGATTCAGACTCCACAACGAAGGCGAAAGCTACTACGACGCGTTCAACCCCGAAGCGCGCCGGATGTACTGGAACCAGCTCAACAACTGGCTGTTTACGAAGGGGTTTGACGCCTGGTGGCTGGACGCTACGGAGCCGGAAATGCACCCGCGATGGCCGGCGGCAAAACGCAAGAAATACATGACCACGCCGCATTCGGGTCCGCAGAACCTGAACGCCTACCCGCTTATGACGACGCAGGGTGTATACCGGGGCCAGCGGCGGCATACGGATGAAAAACGCGTGTATATTCTGACCAGGTCGGCCTTTACCGGCCAACAGCGCAACGCCGCCACGACCTGGTCCGGGGACATCAACGCCACCTGGGAGGTATTCAGAAATCAGATCGTCGCGGGCCTGCATTTCTGCGCGACCGGGATTCCCTACTGGACGACCGACATAGGCGGTTTTTTCGTAAGCTACGATGGCGGTCACGACAATCCCGAGTACAGGGAACTTTTTCTGCGGTGGTTCCAGTACGGAACTTTCTGCCCGATCTTCCGGGTACACGGCACTTCCACCCCGCGCGAGATATGGCGTTTCGGGAAGAAAGGCGAAGTGCACTACGACACTATTCTGAAATTCGACCGCCTGCGCTACCGCCTCCTTCCTTATATCTATTCCCTGGCGTGGCTGGTAACAAAGAACGGCTACACCATAATGCGTAACCTCGCCTTCGATTTCCGGGGCGACCGGAAAGCGCACAGAATCGGCGACCAGTTCATGTTCGGGCCGGCCCTGCTCGTGAACCCGGTAACTCAATACCGCGCCCGGAGCCGCGAGGTGTACCTGCCCGGCGGGACCGGCTGGTTCGACTTCTGGAACGGAAACAGGCTTGAGGGCGGCAGGAAAATCAAGGCCCGCGCGCCGCTTGACGGTATGCCGCTTTACGTGAAGGAGGGCAGTATTCTGCCCATGGGGCCTTCAATCCAGCACACCGGCGAAAAGCCGGCCGGTCCCGTTGAGATCAGGATATATCCAGGGGCGGACGCGGAGTTCACGCTTTACGGGGACGAAGGCGACAATTACAATTACGAGCGCGGCGCCCGGGCGGAAATCCCGGTTACCTGGAAGGATTCCGAAAGAAAGCTGACGATAGGGAAACGAAAGGGCGACTATCCCGGCATGCCGGAAAAAATGACTTTCCGCCCGGTCATTGTCCGCAGGGGCCTCGGCGCCGGCCCGGAAACCGCCGCGAAGCCGGACGCCGGCATCAGCTACGACGGAACAAGAGTAAGCGTTTCGCTCCAGGGCTAGGATTTCGCCACGCGCTCGAGACGGGACTTGAAGTCGTCCGTCGCTTTGCGGGCCTGTTCAAGAACAGTTCCGGCCTTTTCGAAGTCCAGAGTGCGGATTCCGGTAAGCCTCGGACGAATGTACACGGTGGGCGGGTCATGCTTGAGCCTGTACTCGGTCACCTTGTCGATCAGGGTATCGAACATACCAAGGGTGGCTTCGACCATTGTCGGGGCTTTACCGTCGCCGTCTTTACGTTCCGGACCAACGTCAACGGCTATTGTCGCGTCGCAGTCCCCCGGCAGAAGATCGTAGGGGAGATTGTCGGTAACGCCCCCGTCCACCAGAATCCGGCCCTCGTGTTCGGCGGGCACGAATATTCCGGGGATCGCCATGCTGGCGCGTATTGCCGGCATGAGCTCGCCCGAACTGAATACCACCGGCTCCCCGCGATGGAAGTCCGTCGTGGCGATGCTGAGCGGGATCTTCAGATCTTCAAACGTTTCCACCCCGATCTCGTCGAGAAGGTAATGCAGGAAACCGTCCGCCTTGAACAGGCCACTGCTCCGCCACGAGGGACTGACGGCTTTGAGCCATTTAACAAGGCGGCCCCTTTTCCGCAGTATGTCGGCGAGACGGTCTTCCGTGGTTATTATGTGCTGTTCAACGCTCTCGGTGATTTCACGGCCCGACCTGCCCGATGCGTACATGGCGCCGATGATGGCCCCCATGCTGGTTCCGGCAAGGGCCGCCGGAACTATGCCCATCCCGTCAATCGCTTCCAGCGCCACCGCATGAGCAAGCCCCCTCACGCCTCCGCCTCCCAGCGCAACGCCGATTTTCATGATGTCAATCTCCCTGCACGTCTGGAATCTATCTTCTTAACCCGGCCGTAAGCTGTCAACTGCAATTTTAAGCTCTTGCGCGGCGGTGCGCGGTGTGTTTTGATTGCGCGTTTTCTTTTTCACAGTCATGAAAGCTAAACCTGATTGCATAGCCTGCATGTTTAAACAGGCCCTCAACACGGCCCGTGTCGTAACCGACGACCCGGCCGTGCACCTGGAGATACTGCGCAGAACCGGGAAGTGGCTCGCCGAACTCTCCCTGGACGACACGCCGGCCGGCCTTTCTCAGCCCGCCTACGAAATTATCGCCGAGGTCACCGGCAACTCCGATCCCTATTACGAACTGAAGAAAGAAACCAACCGGGCGGCGCTGGCGATGCTGGACGACATAAGGGAACTGGCGGACAACTCCGGCGACCCGCTGGACGCGGCAATGCACGCGGCGGTGGCCGGCAACGTCATCGACCTCGGTATAGGCCACAAGTTCGATATCGAAAAAGACGTAAAGTCGATGATGAAGCAGGATTTCGCGATCAACGCACTGGATGATTTCAAGGGCGAACTGGGGAAGGGAAAAAAACTGCTTTACCTGGGCGACAACGCCGGGGAAATTGTCTTTGACCGCCTTCTTGCCGGGCACATTCTGAAAACCGGCACCGACGTGACCTTCACGGTGAAGTCGGGACCTATCATAAACGACGCCACCCGCGAAGACGCTGAAACGGCGGGGCTTACCGCAATCGTCCGGGTTATAGAAACGGGCGCCGCTGATATCGGCGTCAACTGGAACAACGTATCGCCGACTTTCACGAGAGCCGTTCGCGACGCGGACCTGATACTGGCCAAGGGCCACGGCAATTTCGAGACCTGCAGTGACCGCCCGGAGAACTTTTACTTCCTTCTCAAGGCCAAGTGCGACATGGTGGCCCGGGAGATCGGCTGTAAGCTGGGTGACCTGGTCCTGCGGCACTCTCCCCGCGGGCAAACGCCCTGACGGACCGTGTTACGACGCTGATATTTCCCTCTCGTATTCGGGAAAGTAATGCCCGATCAGAGGAAGCTCAAAACTTGACAGAATACTGCTGTTGCTTTCCCTCACGAGCAGAAACTGGAATGATTTCTCTATGAGCGCTTCTTTGGATATTTTTCCCGCGGTTAGTTTCTCGTGATACTCGTCGGTCAGCGTCACCGTATGTGTTGTTGTCCTTCCGGCCTCTACCGTAACTTCGTAGCTGTCATTTTCTTTTTTCTTAACGCGAATGTCCGCCATCGTACACACACCTCCTGTCTTCAGAACCTGTTGCGGGAATTCAAGGGCCTGTTGCCCTCAATACACGGCGGAATCCGTGACGATTCCCTTCTTGTCGAAAAACACCACAACACGGTCCGTTTGCCTGTTTAAGGTTTCATATTCGAACGAGCCGGGAGTGGCCGACACGTCCAGTCCTTTTCCCTCTTCATTGTGATAACGGTATATGAAGACGCTCCCCTCCAGCCGAAGGCCCACTGTGTCCGGCGGGCCCAGAAGTTCAAGTACCTCCGCCTTGCTCATTCCCTTCTCAAGCATGCCCACGCTGTCTGCGGGCATGGGGGAGCCCCGGTACATGTGGCTCACCGTACAGGCGCTTAACGCCGAGGCGAGTACGGCGCAACACAGCGCCGCTCCTGCCCGCCTCAGCGCGCGTCGTTCAGAAAACGGGAAGATCCCTTGTCGCTTCACGGTACGCTATTCCCCGAACGCGATGGTTGTTGTCCAGAATCACAACCACGCGGTCTTCATCCGCATGTATCCGGTTCCATTTAAAACTCAGGTTATCCAGGAGTTTGGAAAGCGTCTGCGTGGCATCCACGAACCTGGCGATCGTTTTGGCGTCCACGGAAAATTCGGACACGTTCCTCGCCCGGTAACGGTACACCAGAATCCTGCCGTCCGGATGAGAGTGGACTTCCTGCGGGGCGCCAAGCAGGCGAAGAACGTCCGCGAGAGTGGACTCTTCCTTTCGGATCATGGCCGCCTTTTTGCAGTCAATTGGGTTGCCCTGGCGCCGCTTCACCACGGTCATGCTCACACAGCCGCATGCCGCGAGCAGAGCCGCCGGCAACAGTACCGGGAGACACCTGGCCATTTTTCCGCTGGTTTTCAAAGGTGTTTTCTTCCGGGAGTCCACCCCACCCCGAGCACCACGCCTTCCTTGTCGAAAAAGACGGCCAGCCTGTCCGACCGCTGGTCCGAGCGGTAATAGTTGTAGAACATTCCCATCACCAGCAGGGAATTGGTCTGTTTCCGTTCGTAGATGTACACTTCGTTGAAAAGCGCGGGGTCGATCTGAAGAGTGAGTTTTTCGCCTTCGTACCTGGCAAGGGCCTGTTCAACAAGACCGGTAATGTTGGCCCTTTCAACCCGCAACGGAGATCCCAGCATGCCCAGCACTTCCGAACGGGTTGTCTTGCCGATTTCAATCCGTTTTACGACCTCTTCTCTTACCTCGTTGCCTTCGTACGTGCGCGTCAGACTCACGCATCCCGTCAAACCCGAAGCCGCCGCACAGGCCGCGCAAAACAACGCCGCCATAGCGAACCTGCGGTTACCTGTTTTCATCTTCTCCTCCGTTTGTTGATTTCCTGGTTACCGGGCATTCCGGGTAATTCCTGCAACGCCAGGTTTTCCCGCCGGCTTCCGGACCCTCTTCTTGCGTTTCAGAAATCATCGGCAGGCCGCATTCGGGGCAGGCCGGAGTTTCAGCGTGTTCCGCGGCTTTTGCCTTTCTCTCGGCGATAATCCGATTGGCCAGTTCATTGACCCACATTTTCATCATCCATGCCACGAGAACGCAGACGCCGATGAAAGCGAGGATGCCGATCGTAACCGGAGCGATTTTTCCGGCAAGACTGCCGATTGCCGTATTCATAACTTTACCTCAATTGCATTCTGCCTGTTTTCAGAAATGTCCGCAAGCCGGAGCTGAGCTGAAAACCGGAAAAAACCGAAGATTTCCTTGAGCCGCGGTTCAGGCTGTGATAAACTTTATCTTCAAGAATTGGGCCGTGTGGCAGGTCCTTACTCTGAGCTGACGGGAGTACATATACGCTACCCGCGAAAGGAAACAGTAATGAAACGCTTCATACCCGTTTATTTTTCCGCAGTCCTGATCACATTGTGTGCTTCTTCCGCTTTCGCGGAAGGGAGCATAACTCCCCCGAAAGACGCCTACGTGGACGGTCAGCCGACCTCCACGATGAAGAGCATGAACGACGTGGAGCCGCGGAACCTTGTTACGTACCTCCCTTACACCATTACAAATCCCGGTTCCTACTACCTTGCCAGTCCTCTCAAGGGCACTAACGCCTCCAGCGGAATAATAATCGGCCAAAGCGACGTTACTCTTGACCTGAACGGCTTTTCGCTCAACGGGGTCACCGGTTCGGTTAACGGCATAGAAGTCTCGGGTGAACAACACAACATCACCATACACAACGGCGTGATCCGGGGCTGGGGCGATAACGGCATCATGGCCGCAAACGCGCACGCCTGCAAGGTTGCCGATCTCGATGTCGGCGACAACGGGTTAAGCGGAGTAGTGCTCGGCGATAACGTACGCGCCATGAAATGCTCGTTCGGCGAGAACATGCAGGACGGGCTGGTGGTGGGCGACGGCGCCACTGTGGAGAGCTGTAAAGCTTTCGAGAACCACGGCAACGGCATTATTACCGGCGTGGGCAGTCACGTGACAGGCTGTACATCGGCAATGAACTGGGGCGACGGCATAGACGTGCAGATGTACTCGGTGGTCCGCGAGAACATCGCAGCCATGAATACAAACTTCGGAATCGCGGTCAACGCGAGCTGTTACGTTGTGGACAATACCACGGGCGATAACGGCAAGGGAGCGAGTCCGGCCGCGGGCATCCTTATAACGGGGCCCGGGACGCGGGTAAAGGACAACAACGTAACGGCCAACCAGCAGGGAATCGTTATCCAGAGCCAGGGTAACTGGATAGAGAACAACAACATCGTGGACAACATGGACTTTGCAATTGACGCCGACACACACAGCAACGCGGCCAACAACTTTATAGTTCGAAACATTTGCGCATTACCGCTGGCAGAGACTGCTCCGGGCACGAATTTCATTGTGGGTTCCAATAACTTCCACGGCAGAATAATCAAGGAACCCGGCGGCGGATTCTCAACCAACAATCCCTGGGCCAACTTTGACTTCTGAGTTCCCACACGGGATTTTATGCTGGTCAAACGGGGCCGCTTCACGCACAGCAGGAGCAGTGAACCATGAGTAAAACCGTAAGAATCATGCCTTGTCTCGACATGCAGAACGGGCGCGTGGTGAAGGGCGTTCGATTTGTTGATATCAGGGACGCCGGTGACCCCGTTGAATGCGCCCTTGCCTACTGCGGGGGCGGAGCCGACGAGCTGGCCCTGCTGGACATTACCGCCACGGTTGAAAACCGCGGCACCATGCTCGAGGTGGTAAAACGCGTCGCCGAAGCCGCCACAGTGCCCTTTACCGTGGGAGGCGGTATCAGCGACACGGCCTCAGCCCGCGCCGTGCTTGACGCCGGGGCCGACAGGATCTCCGCCAGCAGTGCCGCTTTCCGCAATCCGGACGTCATCGGCGGGATGGTATCGGAGTTCGGCCCGGAAAAGGTCACCGTTGCCGTGGACGCGGCCAGGAACGATTCCATGCCCTCCGGTTACGAAGTTTACATCGACGGAGGGCGAACGGCCACGGGGGCGGACGCCGTGGAGTGGTCAAAACGTGTGGACGGCTACGGCGTCAAAGTGATCCTTCCGACCAGCAAGTCAACCGACGGGGTGCGCGAAGGATACGATCTGCCGCTTATCCGCAGAATCAGGGAGGCGACTTCCGCCGAAGTTGTCGCCTCGGGCGGCGCCGGCTCTTTACAGCACTTCCACGAAGCCGTCGAGGCGGGCGCCACGATTCTTCTGGCCGCGTCGGTTTTTCACTTTGGCACCATCAAGATCCGCGAACTCAAGGGATACCTGAAAGAGAAACAGGTGCCGGTCCGGCTGTAAGAACAAGAACGATGCGGTCCCAACCGGCAGGTGAGATACATGCCGCCTGTTATCCCGTCCCGTGGCGGAGTTGACCGCACGCCGCGGAAATGTCCTGCCCCCTTGGAGCTCGCAGGGTGGTGTGAACTCCGCCTCTCTTCAAAAGACCCTGAAATGTCTTTGCCCTTTCCCGTTCCGGCGGCTTCAGCCCGGCCTCCACTACCGGGTTTACCGGTATAAGGTTCACCTTGCACAGCCACCCGCCCAGCAGGTCCGCCAGTCGGCCTGCGGCCGCTTTCGTGTCGTTTAATCCGTCTGCCAGGACGTATTCAAACGTAACCTGCCTGTTGGTGGCCTCCGCGTAATCGCGGCACGCCGGTATGAGAACTTCGAGAGGGTATTGCCGGTTCACTGGCATCAGACGCCCGCGTATTTCATTGTCCGGCGCGTGAAGCGAGACGGACAATTCGAACTGCCGGCCCTCCTTGGAAAGTTTCTCTATGCCCGGTACGACCCCGCAGGTCGATATCGTTATCCGGCGCGCGGCTATGTTGAAGGCGTTTTCGGCGTTTAGCATTCGCGCCGCGCCGAGAACTTTGTCATAGTTGTCGAACGGTTCACCCACGCCCATGAAAACGATATGTGATATCCGCGTATCCAGTTCCCGTTGAGTGTGCAGGACCTGTGCCGTAATTTCTCCGCAACCGAGATTGCGCTTCAGGCCGCCCGTTCCGCTGGCGCAGAAGATACATGCGCGCGCGCATCCTGCCTGGGATGATATGCACAGGGTGTTGTGTTCGCGCATCGGTATAAACGCGCTTTCGACGCGTTCGCCGTCAGACATGGACCACCCGAATTTCACCGTGCCGTCCGCCGAATTGCGACGTTCTGTCCCGTCGAGAACAGGAAAGGGGAATTCAACGGCGAGCTTCTCGCGGAGACCCCCGGGAAGAGATGTCATTCCCTCGTAATCGACGGCGTTTTTCTCGTATATCCATGAAAAAACCTGGCGGGCACGGTAACGCGCTTCATTCATTTGCTCGAAACGGTCTTCAAGCTCCGGCAGAGATATTTCAAGAATGTTATGCGACACGGTTTTGCCTCCGGGTTAAAAGGGTGCCGGGCACCGTGTTTCGAAAAACTCCGGCACCTGGTACGCCCGAGAGGTCTCGAACCTCCAACCTTCGCCTCCGGAGGGCGACGCTCTATCCAATTGAGCTACGGGCGCGCATCGGAGTTTCCGCCCGGCACAGGGGCGGAATTCAGGCAGGATAATAGCCGCGACTACCGAATAACACAAGAAATACGCACACAACGCTTAATACTCTATTGACAGAGTTTCTATTATCATACATGATAACACAATGCGACCGTACTCGATATCTGAACGTATACGGCGGCGCAGGCTCGCCCTTGGATTGTCAATGAGCGAGATCGCGCGGCGGATGGATACTTCCGTGGCAACGGTATCGCGATACGAAAACGGCTGGCAGCGTTTCGAGATTTACACCCTTCGCAAACTGGCCTCGGCGCTGGGATGCCGGTTACGCGTGTCTATGGTGCCTGAGAAGCCTCAGACTGCCGTAAGCGAACCCACGGGCCTGCGCCGCCTGAAGCGGCTTTTCTGGGACAGACCTTTAAGAAAGTCGGACTTGAAACGCTACCCTCTGTGGGTTGTCGAGCGTGTGATCGAATACGGACAAATGTCCGATATACATTTCCTGATGAGATACATGGAGCGGCGGACTTTTCTGGAGTACGTAAGCCGAGCCCGTTTTGCTTCACGCCGGACGGAAAAATTCTGGAAGAAGATGCTGGCAAAGGAAGGAATACCATGCACGAGAAAGTTCTCCCGAAACACAGCCTGGAACTCCTCGACCGCTTTGAAGAAATAGGACACGCGTCTTTGTCCGGATGGACGCTGGCCGGGGGGACGGGCCTGGCGCTGAGGCTGGGCCACCGTGTCTCCGAGGATTATGACTTTTTTCGAACGGACAACCTCGACTTGCGAGAACTGCATTCCGTCTTCTCCGCGATCGGCCCCTATGAAACCCTCCAGGAATCGGATCACACACTGTCGGTAATCTTAAAGCGAACGGCGGTTTCCTTTTTCAGGGTAATGGATGCTTTTATATTCGGAGTCGAACCCTATCGCTTTTTTTCCGTCGCGGACATTCGGGATATCGCACTGATGAAGCTTGTCGCGATATCGGGCAGGGGTTCCAGAAAGGACTTCATAGACCTTTTCTGTATTCTCAATACCGGCATTACACTGCAGGAGTGTTTTACCGCACTGCCCCGTAAATACTCTCCGGACCGGCTGAACACCTACCACATATTGAAAAGCCTTACCTTTTTTGATGACGCGGAAGCCGAGCCCATGCCGCGGATGCTTGAGCCGTTCGACTGGGATGAATGTAAGGCGTTTTTCGTCCGGGAAGCCCGCGCGATAGTAATGAACAACGGCGACTGAACTCCTGCGTCAGGCGCGTGTTTTGTTATTCTCCGATGATCTTGACGAGTACGCGCTTCTTTCGCTTTCCGTCGAGTTCGTAGTAGAAAATGCACTCCCACGGTCCGAAGTCCAGCTTGCCGTCCGTAACCGCGATTACGACCTCGCGGCCCATGACCGTCCGCTTGAGATGGGCGTCGGCGTTGTCTTCGAATCCGTTATGGGCGTACCGGTCATAGGGTTTCTCCGGGGCAAGCTTTTCCAGCCATTTTTCGAAATCGCCGTGCAGACCGCTTTCGTTGTCGTTGATGAATACGGACGCGGTTATGTGCATGGCGTTGCAGAGCAGGAGCCCTTCGCTGATGCCGCTTTCGGCGAGGCAGTCTTCGACCCGGGGTGTGATGCTGATGATTTCGCGGCGTTTCTTTGTATTGAACCACAGTTCTTTACGGAATGATTTCATATTGCTTCCTTGTACTTTGCTTTACGACGTTGGATGCCCGGGTTTGTGCCCCCCCCCGCGCGCGTCACGCATCGCGGGCGGCGGTCGAACATGTTCCAGCAGCCCGACTTCGGAATTTCCGTGTCGGCGTCTTCTTTCCCGTTCACGTAAAGAGTCATGGTCCCCTTGTCCCCGTCCACACTCACGACTACGTACTGCCATTCGCCCGGTTTTTCCGGAAGAGTCTCAGCAGCTTCAGGCGCCGCCGCGGACGGTTTTTCTGCCGGTTCAACCGCCTCCGGGGGCGTTTTCCGTTCCGGCGCGGGCGTTGGAACGGTTTCTTTTCCTCCACAGCCGCTCAAAACGATCGCCGCGAAAAGAAACAGCGCCGGGGTTTTCAAGTTACTCAATCTTTGCATCTTCTTTTTATGTCACAACACGCGCATGGCCGCCACAGCAGCCCCGGCCATATTCACGTTACCTCCCGGGAGAGGCCGGTTCCATACTTCCAGAGAGTTGCGGAAGTTCCGCTCCCGCAGTTTCCTTACCAACATCGGACCGAATACATCAAATGCCTGTGTCGGTTTACCCGCCATGAAGACCGGCCCTTCGGCCGGAAAACCTTCGTCCGCGGCCGTCTTCAGCACAACGTGCGCGCCGCAGGCAAATACCGCCGCGAAAAGTTCGTACGCTTCCAGGGCGATTTCCACTCCCGCGCGGGCCAGTTCGTCAAGCACCCTTCCGCCCGACCCGTGTGAATCAAGCTTATCCAGTTCCGGCCCGGAAACCGGGAGCTCCGCAGATTCACGCCCGGCCATCAGCGTCCTGAATATCCTCAACTGCCCCGGGCCGGAAACCAGCAGTTCCGCCTTTACCGCCTCCCGACTGCCGTCCGGGCCGGCCAGTCCCTCCTCGACAAAGCCTTCCTCGGCCCTGTAGACCGCTTCGAAATCTTCAAAAGAAGCGCCGAAGTTTTCAAAAAGGTGACGGAGTTCAGTTTTTTCAAGCGTTACTGTCTGCCCCGGTTCGTTCGTGCAATGCGCCGTTTCTCCCTTTCGGACGGATTCGTCCCATGGATGAACTACTTTGCCGGCCGCGTTCACCCAAGCTCCGCCCCATCCGCCGCCGAGAACCCAGTAGAGAAGTTCTTCTTTCTCGACGCCCCATACCGTCAGAGCCCCGGCATCGGCGTCGTTGAGGCACACGGCCGGGACACCGTATTGCGCGGAAAACAGTTCCGGAAGGTTCGCGCCGCAAAGCCGCGGAAGATTTGCGGCTTCCCTGAGAACACCGCCGGCATCCACGAGTCCGGGGCACGCCAGTCCCGCGGCGGCAACGTCCCGCTCTCCAATGCCGACATCCCTGACCAGCTTCCCTGCACCGCCGGCAAGAGCCGCAACGAAGTCCTCCGGCCCCGTGCCGTACATATCCAACGGCACAACGGTTTTTCCCTTGCAGTCCAGGCCCGCGTCGAACACACCGATCCTGGCGCCGCTTCCCGCTCCCACGTCAACGCCGATAAAGTACGGTCCGTTCACGACGACGCCGGAGAAATGTTGTCTTTTTCGATATCCTTGAAATACTTCACCGTGTCCGCCCGGAGTTCCCCGGATGCTTCTTCGTCGCAGACGATAACGGCCCTGGGATGCATCTGCAGGATAGAGGCGGTCCACATGTGGTTGATCCCGCCCTCAACGCACATTCGCAGGGCGCGGGCCTTGTTGTGGCCGTTCACCACGAGTACCACTTGCTCGGCGTCCATAACGGTGCCTATTCCAACGGTCAGCGCCGACTTCGGCACCTTATCGACGTCCCCGCCGAAGAACCTGGAATTTGCCGCTATCGTGTCGCAGGTGAGAGACTTTACCCTGGTGCGGGAGCAAAGCGATGAACCCGGCTCGTTGAATGCCAGGTGCCCGTCGGCGCCCATGCCGCCCAGGAACAGCCTGATCCCTCCGTACTGTTCGATTTTCTTCTCGTAACCGGCGCACTCGGCCTTGAGGTCCGCGGCGTTTCCGTCGAGAATGTTGACGTTTTCATCCGGAATGTCGACGTGATCGAACAGGTTTTTCCGCATGAACGAATGGTAGCTCTCAGGGTGGTCCTCGGGTATGCCGACGTACTCATCCATGTTAAACGTTACAACGTTCTCGAAAGACAAATCACCTTTTTTGTGCAGGCTGATCAGTTCCTCGTACGTGCCCACAGGTGATGAACCCGTAGGGAGTCCCAGCACGAAAGGCTTGTCCGGCCCGGGATTGAACTTTTTTATCGCCGAGGCAATACAGGAAGCCGTCCACCTGCTGAGTTCTCCGTAATCTTCGTGTATAAGCAGTCTCATGTTACTTCACCTCCAGTAATGCGCACGTTTCGTTGTAGGCGCGTTCAATATGTTCTTTTTCAGCGTTCAGGTCCGTTACAAATCCGTCCTCTTCAAACGTGCCCCTTACCGACTTGAAGTCCTCATCCGCGGCCCCGTCCACGCCGTATCCGACCCTGGCCGAATCTTCGTATTCCTTCCGGGCATCGGCCTCAACCATGTTGAGGAGCTTCCTGGAAGACTTTTTCCACGCCTCCAGGATGTCCTTCAACCCGGCGCCTGCCTCTCCGGTGCCGCCGCCACGGTAAACGGACCTGAACCAGCGCCATTCATCATCTGCGTAGGCGGCGCGCACAGCCCTGAAAGCGTCCGCGATCTGCCGGTAATCTTCTATTTCCCCGGATTTCACGCGTTTGACGATGTCATCGATTCCGGCTTTCGGACATATAAGCCCCGCCGCGTCAATCCACTCACCGGTTCCGTTCCCGCCGCCCGCTTTCCCGGCCAGGTCCGCGCGCACGCTTTCGGCGCCCTTTTCACGCAGGCGCTTTACCAGCACGTCGCCGAAATACCTGTCCAGTATCAACTTGTAGTAGCGGGCGCAGGTTCGCAGAAGCAGGCGCTTTATGAAGATTCCCGACACGTTGACAAACTCGCTCTCCTTACTGCTTTTCGCGTAAAGCTCCTTCAGGATGTCCCGTCCCCTGATCATCTTCTGCGCCGTGTATGGAGAAAGCACTTCGAAAACCAGCGTATCCAGCTTGTCCTCCCATGTCCTTCTGTCCCGTGCCGGCCACTTCGCGGCGTCACGGAAGGTACCAACAGTGAAGTAATTCATGCCCGGCACCAGCATCGACTTCCCCTCGTCCTCGTCGATATATGAAAAGGGGAAATCCGAGGTGTCAAAGTTGCCGTAATGCTTTCCCATAACCACGCTGAACGCGCCGACCCTTGCCGGCCACAGAAGGTAGGAAAACGACCCCGTCTTGCAGCCCCGCTCGACGACGCCCTGGTGCACCGGCCCGAGTTTGTACATGTGGTTGGACTGGTTAGTCCCACTGCCCGCGTTGTAAAACGAAAACAGCCCGGCTATGAGCAGTGTCGAACGGTGATGCGTGACGGAATAAGGACCCGCGAAAACCGAACAGACTTCCGAATGAAATCCTTCGCAATTGGCGAAAAACACCGAGTTTTCGGCCGAGAACTGCCTCCCGATCCTCGTCCCCTCACCTACAAGGCATGAGGTCACCATGGACCCGGTATCGACAATCGATCCCTTCTGGAAGATGAAATTCTCGGCCACAACCCCCCGGCCGACCCTGGAAACAGCGTTCTCTGCACTCACGATTGTTCCGTTAGCCAGCCGCCCGGCACCTTCCACGCGCGCGAAATCTCCGATTTTTACGTCCCTTATTTCCCCGCAGTCTTTTACGCGGGCCGATTTTCCGATTCGCGCTCTCCGGCCCCTTTGAACCTTCGCGGCTTCCCGGGCCATGCCGTTCAACCGCTCCGTCAGTTCCCCGTCACCTCGATACATCGCCGCCAGGTACGCCGCCTGCGCGCTTAGATCCTCGGCAATACCGATTTCCCTCCCGCCTCCTTCGTTCACAACTTCGACCCGGGAACCGTTCCCGAAAGCGCTCTCGCCGCTGGAGGATATCGTCCCGACATTCTCGATAACCGCCCCTTCCGAAACCTCGACATTCTCCAGCGCACCGTGTACACGCGATATCAGGCAACCGCCTTCAACTGTCACGTTCCTGAGCACTGCATCGCGGATACCGCAATTGCGCTCCACCCCGTCGTCATCCACGGTCCCGTCGAGACTGCCGATTTCGACCTTGCCTTCAAAACGCACACGGCTCACCCGCCCGGCATCAAACTCCTCGCTCACCCGCACATTCTTCCAGTCCGCGCACCGGCAACCGTTACGCTCCAGCGCCTCCCCTTCCGCGTGCTTCAACGCTCTGTATCTGCCTTTGCCCATACCCCGGTGCCTATTCTCCTTTTATCACCTTACCGATGAACTTCGCCGCATCGCCAACCGTCTTTACCGAGAGCGCCTCGTCCTCGTCCATCTCTATGTCGAATTCTTCTTCAAAAGCCGCCACAAGCTCCACGGACTGAATCGATTCGGCGCCCAGGTCCGCAACGAAATGCGCGTCTTCCGTAACCTTCCCCGGGTCTACTTTCAATACATCTGCTGTAACCTTTTTGATTCTTTCCAGTGTATCCGACATCTTCTTTCCTCCTCTATTACTGTCTCGTTCTGTCAAAGCTGACAGCACTGTTTCACTTTGTAACACTGCTTCTTTCAGGTCATTAGCCGTTTTTCGACTCTCTCCCCCGTTTTCCCAATACACTTAAACGCTTTCTTAACCGCCACCCTTTCCGCCGCGGCGGACGCACACCCTTAACCGACCTGCTTACTCGTCATGTGCCAGCCGTTGCAACAGAGTCGTTTAAGCGTATACGACAAA
>JAWODU010000026.1:0-19105 GCA_046483125.1 Kiritimatiellia bacterium | reverse complement strand
GGGGTGCCGGGTTAACGGGCATTCCTACCGCGACAAAACGGATGAAGGGCGAGTTAATACACTTAATCGCACACTTAACCGCCACTCCGCCGCGGCGGACGTATACCCTTAAACGACTCTCTTGCAACGGCTGGCACGTGACGAGTAAGCAGGTCGGTTAAGTGTGTGCGTCCGCCGCGGCGGAAGGGTGGCGGTTAAGAAGGCGGTTAAGTGTATTGGAAAAAGGGGGGAGAGAGTCGAAAAACGGCTAATGACCTGCAAGAACGACAGTTACAGAGAGAAACGTGCTGTCAGCTTTGACAGAACTAAACCACGTTTCAAGACAGGTTCCGGAACATTCGCCATAGCGGTGCTCACCGTCAGATCCGCCGTGCACTCCAGGCTGTTCGCTTCCCTGGCATGCGTGCTCCTTGTGCTTCTGCTGGGTCTTCCCTGGGCCATAAAGGGTGACGGGACAGTTACCGGCCACGTGAAAATACTTCTGGGCTACGGACTCTGGCTTACGGCATTTATACTCGCCGCGGCTACTCTGTGGGCGTCCTGCGGGCTGATATCCGAAGAAATAGACAATCGCCGGATACAGCTCGTCGCCGCAAAACCCGTTCATCGATTCCAGATATGGATCGGCAAGTGGCTGGGGCTGACCATACTCAATGCTGTGCTTTTGCTGGTGGCGGGAGGTGCAATTTACGGGTCCGTCAAATTGAGCGCCTCCGTCAGAAAAGCCGACGCCGCCGACCGGCAAGAGCTTCGTGAACGCGTCCTTACCGGCAGAAGACGGCTCTCGCCGCGGACGGCGAAACTGGAACAAGCCGTCAGAAAACAGTTCAACGACCTGCCTTCACGCATAAAGACTGCCGCGGGAACGGACGAGGCGGCATTCAGAAAGTTCAGACGAAGCCGGCTCGCGGCGTTTTTTACCGCGAAACCGGGCGCCGAGGTCCCGTGGCGATTCAATATCGACCGCGGTTACAGCGGTACGCCTCTTCTGCTTCGCTATCGTTTTACCAGTTTTCTCAGGGACGTACCTCCCGTTTCGGGGACATGGAGCCTGCAGGATGCCTCGGGTGAAACCCTTTGGAAGACCGGGTGCAGTGATCGCCTGGACGGAGTAAACACCCTCGGTATACCTTCGCGTTTCGCAACCCGCTCGGGAATGCTCAAACTGGTGTACTGCAATACCGACTCCCGCAACCGCGTTGTTATATTTAACCCGGAAAAGCCGCCGGAATTACTCGTAACCGAAAGCGGTTTCGGCACCAACCTTATCCGCTCACTCGTCGTGCTCGCATGCCACCTCGGGCTTCTTGCCGCCCTGGGGCTTACGGCGGGCACGGTTTTTTCCTTTCCCGTGGCTGTTTTTACCGCCTGTTCCATTATCATGATCTCCGCCATGACTCATTATTTCACGTTTGCCTCGCACCCGGGAAGAACCGTTCACCACCACCACGGGCACGCTCCGGAACCTCCTTCAAGGGTTACCGTGGCATGGCACGGCGTTATCCGCCGCGCGGATTCACTGATTGCCCCGGCCATGCGGCTCGATCCCGTCACGCCGCTTACCGACGGCCTGCTGGTTTCTCCGGCCATGACTCTGAAAGCGTTTCTGATATTAATGTGCGCTTATCCGGCGTTGCTGGGAGCGCTCGCCGGAATCATTCTGAACCGGCGCGAACTGGCACTGCCCGCGAAGTGAGAGCAGAATGAAAAAATCAATAACGATCATGCTGATAGCCGCTTCCGTCCTGTGTTTCGGGATTTCCGCCGTTCTCCACGATTCACTTTTGGACATGCGCGGGAAGTACGAACTCGACTCCGTGGAACCTCTGGAGAACGCCCCTCCGCTCATGGCCTTCACCACCGTGCTCCTTGGCGGCTTCAGGGGGCTGATCGCCGATGTATTGTGGCTCCGGATTTCCTACCTTCAGGACGAAGACAGGTATCTGGAAATAGCACAGCTGGCGGACTGGATAACCAAACTGGAACCGCGTTTCACGGACGTGTGGTCGTTTCACGCCTGGAACATGGCTTACAACGTCAGCGTAATGCTGTCTGATCCCCAAAGCCGCTGGCTCTGGGTCAAAAACGGCATAGAACTGCTTCGCGACGAGGGAATGCGCTACAATCCCGGCGATCCGAAACTCTATTTCGAACTCGGATGGATGTTTCAGCACAAGATAGCCGGACTCGCCGACAGCGCCAACCCTTACTACAAACGCAAGTGGGCCGGAGAAATGGAAGAACTTCTCGGAGGCGGACACCCGGACTACGGCGCCCTGGGCGGCAGGCCCGAAACACTCCGCAGGATGCGGGAAGAATACAAGCTTCTTCCGGAATTGATGCGGGAAATCGACCGTCTTTACGGCCCCCTCGACTGGAGAGTGCCCGAAACACACGCGCTCTACTGGGCCTGGAGAGGCAGAAAGCACGCCGGCGAAGACGGCTCTCTATGGTGCGAAAGGATGATCCTGCAGTCGCTGGCCGCTATTTTCATGCACGGCAATCTGACGTACAAACCCCAAGACAATCTCTTCCTGGCCGAACCGAACCTGGAGATACTTCCCAAAGCCCTTGAAGCCTACAGGAAAGCTCTCGACAGGTACGATTCAGAGGGCCTCGCCAATTCCTATCTCTCCTTTGTCCGTAACGCCGTGATAATGCTCTATACTTTCAACCGCGAAGAAGAAGCCCGGCGCCTGTTCCGGTCCGCCTCGGCTGGAACGGATGCCGCCGGTATGGGATCGGATTTTGAAGCTTATATCGCCCGTTCCATGGAGGGACCTCTGTCGAAAATGCCGAAAGACAAGGTGGTGGCCATCGCCGAAGGCTACATGTACCGGAGTTTCATCCGCCTCGCGGCCGGGGACAGGGACCGGGCCGCCGGTCTTGAAAAACTGGCAAAGCTCAAATGGAACGAATATCTGGCGGACAAGTCTCCAGAAACCGTCGTAAGGCTCGGCCTGCCGGCCTTTGCCGAAATCCGCCGGCGGGCTCTTGACCGCGCCCGGTCGGAGCTTCCCGAAACACTGCGCCGTCAATTAAACGCCGAGTTCGACAAATGACGCGTCCTCCCGTACATCTCTTCCTTTCGCTTATACTCATAACCCTTGCCGCCGGGGTCTCACCGGGATGCCGGCGCCGCCCCCGCACAGCCGAGAGGCAGTGGCCCGCCATGGGCACCAGGGCCGTTATCGCGGTTCCCCTCGGCGAAACAAACAGCCTCCCGGAATACGCGTCGTCATGCGCCGAACATATGGATGAACTGGAAAGTCTGCTGAGTGTTTACAGAAGCGACAGTGAAATATCCCGCCTGAACGCTTCGGCGGGGCGGTCCGCCGTCAACGTCTCAAGGCACACCCGGGCGGTGCTTGAACTGGCTTTGCTGTACGCAAGACGGACCGGAGGTCTGTTCGATCCCGCCGTCGCGCCTCTTATGAAACTCTGGGGTTTCCGAAACGGGCGAATCAAGAAACCGCCGGATGAAGCATCCATCTCAGCGGCTCTTCGACTCGCAGGTTACAGCCGACTTGAGCTTTCGGGAAACAGTGCCTTTTTGAACAAAGCCGGCTCTGCCGTCGACCTGGGCGGCATTGCCAAGGGTTACGCCGTGGATGTCTGCTACACAAACCTCTCGGCCTCGGGGGCCGCGAATTTTCTGGTGAACCTGGGCGGAAACATGAGGTGCCGCGGCGTTCCCGACCCGCGAAACCTGGAAGGCAAATGGAAAATCGGCGTCCGCAATCCTTTCGACGCGGATTCCATTATCGGCACAATCCTCCTGCCCGGCGGCATGGCGGTAGCCACTTCCGGCAGTTACGAACGGTTTGTGACCATCGACGGAGCGCGTTACTGCCACATAATCGATCCGCGAACGGGTTACCCCGTTTCGGGCACAGCCGGCGTCACCGTAATCGCGCCCACGGCGACGGAAGCAGACGCCCTGTCCACGGCGCTTTTCGCTGCCGGGCCCGAAGGCGCCGGAGAGATTCTCCGCGCCTATCCCGATTGCCGCGCCCTCATCGTTCCCGACGGCCGGCCGCCGGTAATGAAGCTGAGCAGAGGTTTCCATGAATGGTTCCGCCCGGAGCGGGAATTCAGTTCCTCGGCGGTATCGCTTGCCGGGCAATGACGGGTACAGGCTGCTCTTGTCCGACTACCCGGACCCGTGGAAAAGCCGTTCCGTTTCGCGTTTCACCGTGCCCGGATATTTCTCAAGCCGGTCCCGAAGCAGAACCGGATCAACGCGATCAAGATTTCGAAAAGTTACAACCTCGGATGGTAAAACCCCCCGTTTCCGGCAGAGATGAACAAAATCACTCAACGCCTGTTCCGGTGGAGCCATGACGCCGGCTTTCGGATATGAATATATTGCCTCCGTGACGCATATCAGAACAATCCGTCCCAGAGGTGTAACTCTCACTCTTGATCGATTGTGCCTGTGATTCGTAAAACACGATATCTCCGTCGGCGCCTGAGTGATCAACTGATGCCGGTAGAGAGCGTACATCCCGGTGACGTACGCCGCGCAATCGATGGAGGGAACAAGGTCTTCGACCATTACCGCCCCCCTCATGCCGTACCGGCCCTTTGTATACTGCTGTATAATCCCGCGCGCCGCTAAACGCGAAAGTGAGACCCTGAGTGACTTCGTGTCCAGGGAGGAAATGTTCGCCAGTTCCGTAACCGTAAAGAGGACTTTCCCGTATTTCTCACGCTGTTCCTGCAGGGTCTTCTGCCATTCAAACGCCTTCATCCCTGTTCTCCGAACTCATATACCGGTTCAGTCAAATCTGACAGCACACTTTTCTGTCTAATTTGCTCTCTTGCAGGGGGTTGGCCACATCCTGGCTCTCTCCCCCGTTTCAATACACTTAAACGCTTTCTTAACCGCCACCCTTTCCGCCGCGGCGGACGCACACCCTTAACCGACCTGCTTACTCGTCATGTGCCAGCCGTTGCAACAGAGTCGTTTAAGCGTATACGACAAAGGGTGGCGGTTAAGTGTGCGATTAAGTGTCCCAACTCGTCCTACATCCATTTTTCATAGAACTTTTGACATTACTCATATACCGGTTCAGTATGTCAATAACTCTGTCCAGCACCATTTCTCCTCCGCCGCTGTCATTAAGCTGCGGTCCCGTTTCACGATCAATCTGCGCGTCGATTACCGCCTGTATGGACTTGCCGTAACGATCCGAATTCTCCCTCAAATCACGCATCCTTTTCTCAACCTTATCGTCTGTAATTCTCATCGCGCGCAGTTTTGACTTCAGCCTTTCAGCTGAGTCCGGGCGAAAACGGTCCTGAAAAAGGAACACGTCTACCATGTCCCGGTGCCTCAACGTTATCCTGCCGAAGATCGCGAGAACCTTGCCCTCGATCATGTCCGCTTCCGAAACTGTTGCATATACCGTCCCTCCCAACGTGCGGACTTCAACTGCATCCGCACAGGTAATCCGTGTCACTTCAACGGGTATTTCTATACGGCTGCGCGGTACATCGGCCTTCCAGAAAGAAAGATCTACCACACGCACGGCCGGAGAATCCCCGTCCGGCCCGGTCCGCGGATCGGCTCTTCCGGAGTAGCCTAAACGCCTTGACACCTCGGAAAGGAGACCGCGGCGGAAGGAGTCTATGAGTCCCTTCTGTTTTTCTCCCAGGTCTCCGGCCCAGTGATAATCGATATCGTCGGAGGTGCGCACGCTGGAATCAAGGAAGCGATACCTGAAGCCCCCGATCAGCGCCAGGTTACGTCCCACCGGATGCGTCGCCACGTGCTGAGCCACGATCCTCTGGATGGCTTCTGTTTCTTTCTGTTTCTCCGCTGTCATCTACCGCTCCCATGGCATTTCTTATATCCAAAGACGAATAATGCCATTTCCGGTAACAAATAGCAACACTAATGTTAATATTTGTTACTAACTATGTACTGCGATACCCTGCGCCTATCCCGACAGCCGCCCGCCGGTAATGAAACCGGGTAAGGGTTTCCGCGAATGGTTCCGCCCGGAACGGGAATTCAGTTCCTCCGAACTTCCCCTTCAGCGGTGACTCTTCGTTCCCTCTCTTTTCTCACTCCGATGTCAGGCGGATGTTCGCCCATGGTTTGGCGTTGGTGACCGTTTTTGTGCCTTCGAACAGTTGAGACTCGATATTGACTCGCGGGGCCTCATCTGTGAGAATTATCCATGCTGGCGGAAGGAACACGCTGATGCCCGACTGCGTATACGAAACCTGCGAGGAACAGGCCTGGGAGAACTCTTCCCGGGGTTTCTGCCTTTTTCACTCAAAAAACAACGTGTCGGACCCCGGCACGGCCCGGACAGTCTGGGACGAGGCACAGCGAAGAGCCGGAGACGGCGAAACCGACTTTTCCGGCTGGCATTTTCCGGGCAACCGCCACGGATTCCTCGGTACATCTTTCAGTGGGCAACCTGTTTTCAGCAACGCGGTCTTTGACGGCGACGCCGGGTTTCTCAATACGGTTTTCCCCGACGGGGCTGTCTTCGAACGCGCTTTTTTCCGGGGTGAAGCCGGGTTCGGCCACGCGCAGTTCGGCGGTGACGCTGTTTTCTACAGATGCGCCTTCAACCGGGCCGTCATGTTCGGTGGAGCGGACTTCAGCTCGGAAGCCTATTTTACCGCCTGCAGTTTTCGAAACGGCGCCGGTTTCGGCGGAGCTCATTTCGCCGGCCGCGCGGATTTCAGCGAAAGTTCATTCAGGCTGAAAGCGGTTTTCGAAGCCTGCAGGTTTGAAAACGAAGTCTCGTTCGCGAACGTGACTTTTCGAAACGAGTCCAGTTTCGTCAACACCGTCGCCTTGAGTTTCGTCAATTTCGAGGGTGCCGTCTTTGACGGCCCTCCGCTTTTCGAAGGCATGGCTCTCAAACGGGGCCGCGGTGCCGTTACGGGACTCGACAGCCGGATCCGGGATATATTGCCCTGAGATAGTGTAAAACATAGAATGAAAAACGATCAGGCGCCGATTGGTTGACGACTACGGGCGACGATTACGGATTGCGAGGAGAACGCTCTCAATCGATCACCGTAATCGTCGCCGGAATCGTCCACCGGAATAAAGGAAAGCGATCATGATCAAGATAATGCTTTTAAAGAAAACATTTGCCAACGGCGAAGCACTCTTCAAGGACGGGGAACCCGGCGGGGAAGCCTGCCTGATAAAAAAAGGATACGTTTCCATCTGGAAGATGGACGGCGACCGGAGAATTGACCTTGCCACGCGCGGACCCGGCGAAATCATCGGCGAAATGGCGTTGATAGACGACAGTCCCCGGTCCGCCTCGGTCACCGCCAAGGGGCAAGTTGAAGCCGAAGTCATAACGCGGCAGGATCTCAAAAAGATGCTCAACGCCTCTCCCGAGCCGCTTATAGAAATACTCCATCAGCTCCTGAAAAGGCTCAGGGAAACAAACGAACTCGCGGCAATGAACATGTCGTGCTGACCTCAGGGCCGTTGTCGCGCCCGATCTTGTCCGGAGAGATATACCGTAAAAATCACGACTCCGGAATGAAAGCTTTTCCCTCTCTTCCCTGTCTGATAGCTTACACAGAGTACCGGTTTGAACCTGGTTACCGGTATATCGTATAAGAGAACAGGATGCCAGATGACTGTACGGGTACGTTTCGCGCCCAGTCCGACGGGGCGCATACATATAGGCAATGTCCGCGTGGCCATATTCAACTGGCTTTTCGCCAGGCACGAGGGAGGCAGGTTCCTGCTCCGTATCGAGGACACCGACAGGGAACGCTGCTCGGAAGAAGCCGAGAGGGCGATATTCGACGTGTTGGAGTGGCTGGGGCTGGACCACGACGAAGAACCTGTTTACCAATCGCGCCGTACGCACGCGCATCTTGAGACCGCCGAAGCCCTTCTCAAGAGCGGCGCAGCCTGCCGCGAAGACAAGGGCGGCACCGGCCGTGGCGAATGCGTGGTATTCAAGATG
The DNA here is from genome assembly GCA_046483125.1 of Kiritimatiellia bacterium. GTDB lineage: Bacteria > Verrucomicrobiota > Kiritimatiellia > UBA8416 > JAWODU01 > JAWODU01. Next base: position 11,141 of record JAWODU010000026.1, on the reverse strand, counting down.
CCGGACAGCGACGTGTCGTTCACCGACGAGGTGCACGGCAAGGTGCAGAAGAAATCCGGCGATCTCTCCGATTTCGTCATTGTCCGTTCCGACGGTACGCCCGTGTTCCACCTGGCCAACATTGTTGACGACATTCACATGGGAATAACGCACATAATCCGCGGCGACGACCACATGGAAAACACCTTCAGGCATATTGCCGTGTACCGGGCCCTCGGCGCCGACGTTCCACGGTACGCCCACCTCCCCATGGTGGTAAACCACAACGGCAAACCGTACTCCAAGCGCGATGGGGATTTCTTCGTGGGGGAATTCAGGGAAAAGGGGTTTCATCCCGACGCGTTGTTCAATTACCTCGCCCTGCTGGGATGGTCGCCCGGCGATGACAGGGAAAAAATGACGCGCGCGGAAATGATAAAGGCGTTTTCTCTGGACCGGGTAAAGAGCAGTCCGGCAAGAATGGACCTGAAGAAACTCACCAACCTCAACGCCCGGTACGTGGCGGAAATGCCTCTTGAAGACTTCATCGCGCGGGCTCGCGCTCAGCTTCAGGACTGCGAATGGGCTGAACAGGCCGATCCGGCGTTTTTCAGGAAAGTGGCCGAACTCATGCAGAGCAGGACCCACCTTTACTCCTACGCGGAAAACTGGAAATACTTTTTCGCGGAGGACTTCGTACGCGACGAAAAAACCGCGCGCAAGGCCCTTAAGAAAGAAGGCGTTCGCGAAGCTCTCGGAAAGCTCTCGGAAAAACTGGCGGCCGCGGAGTTCACGGTCGAGTCCCTGGAAGAAGCCGTGCGCGAGGTGGAGGACGAAGCCGGCGTCAAGCGTGGGAAACTGAATTTCCCGGTACGCGCTGCCGTAACAGGCATATCCACCGGGGCGGGCATATTTGAAACAATGGCCCTGCTGGGCCGCGAACGGGTCATCACAAGACTGAAAGACTTTGCCGAAGCATGACCGATTTTATAAGAGAAATCGTTGAGCGCGACGTCCAGTCCGGCAAAAACGGCGGACGGGTTGTAACCCGTTTTCCGCCCGAACCCAACGGGTATCTTCATATCGGGCACGCTGGCCACGTATGCCTTAACTTCGGCATAGCGTCCGAGTACGGGGGAACATGCCACCTCCGTTTCGACGACACCAATCCCGTTACCGAACAGCCCGAGTACGTCGAGTCCATAAAGGAAGACATCCGCTGGCTGGGATTTGACTGGGGCAAACACCTCTACTTTGCTTCGGACTATTTCGACCGGATGTACGGCTACGCACTGCAGTTGATCGACAAGGGCAAGGCCTATGTTTGCGAACTCAGTTCGGAAGAATTCAAAAAGTACCGCGGTAAGCCCACCGCCGAAGGCACACCAAGTCCCTGGCGCGAACGGCCAGCGCCGGAAAGCCGCGATCTTTTCGAACGCATGCGTTCCGGCGAGTTCGAGGACGGGAAATACGTCCTGCGGGCGAAAATCGACATGTCGTCCCCGAATCTTCATATGCGTGATCCAGCCGTCTACCGCATTTTGCACGCGTCCCATCACCGCACCGGCGACAGGTGGTGCGTATATCCGACTTACGATTTCGCCCATTGCCTGGAAGACTCCATGGAGGGCATAACCCATTCCCTGTGCACCCAGGAATTCGAAGTGCACCGCCCCTTGTACGACTGGATACTCGATGAACTCGGACTCTTTCATCCTCAACAGATTGAATACGCGAGGTTCAACGTCACATTCACCGTTTTGAGCAAGCGTAAGCTCCTCGATCTTGTCCGGGAAAACCTCGTGGACGGATGGGAGGACCCCCGCATGCCCACCATCGCGGGACTGCGGCGGCGCGGCTGTACGCCCGGCGCCGTACGCGAGTTCTTCGCGCGTTCGGGTCTTACAAAGGTAGAAGGCTACAGGGACATAGCGCTCTTCGAGCACTGCCTGAGAGACGAACTCAACGCGACCGCCCCGCGTGTAATGGCCGTGCTGGACCCGCTGAAACTCGTGATTGACAATTACCCGGAAGATCTTACCGAAGAAATAGAATGCGTAAATAACCCCGAGGACCCGTCCGCGGGAACGCGCCGGGTACCGTTCTCAAAAGAACTATACGTGGAAAAAGAGGATTTTCATCCCGATCCGCCCCGTAAATTTCATCGGCTCGCGCCGGGCCGCGAGGTGCGGCTCAGATACGCGTATTTTGTTACCTGTACGGGATATGACACCGATAAAGACGGTAACGTTTCAACAGTTCACTGTACCTACGATCCGGAGACCCGCGGGGGAGATTCTCCCGACGGGCGAAAGGTCAAGGGTACAATCCACTGGGTCCCCGCGGAAAAAGCGATCGCGGCAAAGGTCCGTCTTTACGACAGGCTGTTCACCGTGGAAAGACCCGAAGAAGCAGGCCCGGGAGATTACACAAGCCGCCTCAATCCCGATTCCTTAACAGGCGTTACCGCGATGCTTGAACCCTCCCTGCGTTCGGCTGAAAAGGGTTGTACTTATCAGTTCGAGCGCAAAGGCTATTTTCACGTCGACCCGGTGGATTCCTCTGAAGGGAAACCGGTCTTCAACCGCGTTGTGCCGCTCAGGGATTCCTGGGCGAAAAGGAACAGGAAGGCACATGCACCGCGTCCGTGACCAGCAGGCGCCCCGCCGGATAGTAACGATCGTCGGACGGCCCAACGTCGGGAAATCCGCCATCTTCAACCGTCTGCTCGGACGCCGGCTCGCCATCGTGCACTCCCAAAGCGGCGTAACCCGGGACCGGCTGATGCAGGAGGCCGAATGGCGGGGAGAGCGGTTCCAGCTTGTAGACACCGGCGGAATATGCGGCGCGGCGGACGAGACCACCAAAACCGCCATCAGGGAAGCCGTTGGCGGACAGGCAGAGCTGGCGCTGTCTGATGCCGCGTGTATCATATTCGTGGTGGACGCCGCCGCCGGAATCAGCCCTCTCGACGGCGAAGCGGCCTCAATTCTTCGTAAAAAAGGCCGTTTTACCGTCGTAGCCGCCAATAAATGCGACACCGAGGCTCTGGACACCCACGCACTGGAATTTGAGCGTTTGGGATACCCCGTATTCCCGGTGTCCGCACTGCACAATCGCGGCTTTGCTCCCATGATGAATCAAATCCTCTCCGGACTCCCTTCCGCAGAAAATACAACCGTTAAAGACCCCGTTAAAGTCGCGGTAGCGGGAAGGCCCAATGTCGGGAAATCGTCCTATATCAATCGGCTTCTCAAAAGCGAGCGTGTGATAGTCTCCGAGACGCCCGGCACAACCCGGGACAGTATCGACATTCCCTTCGTCACGGGAAAAGGCCCCCAGGCGGCGCATTATACGCTCATTGACACTGCCGGGATCCGCCGTCGAGCCAAAAGCAGAACCGCAATCGACGGATTCAGTCTTATGAGGGCACAAAAGAGTATCGAGCGTTCCAATATAACTGTATTGATGCTCGAAGCCCCCTGCAAACCTACAGCCCAGGACAAGAAAATTGCCTCCGCCATAATTGAAAAGGGGAAAGGGTGCGTAATTCTGGTTAACAAATGGGACCTGTCGCAATCGAACCAGGCTGAATTCGGCTCCGCTGTCGCCAGAACTCTACCTTTTGTAAATTTCTGTCCCGTCGTTTTTGTTTCGGCTGAAACAGGATACAACATCAGGCGCTCCGTTGAGGCAATCGACCACGTGGCTTCCCGGATCAGGTTCAGGCTTCCTACCGCTTTGCTCAACACGTGCATCACGGACGCCGCACAGCGGCGGACGCCGCCTTTAGTCGGGGGACGGCCCCTTAAAATGTACTACGCAACGCAGACCGGAATCGAACCCCTGAGCGTCCGGATATTCGTGAACCGCTCCCGCGCTGTCCCGGCGCAATACCGGCAATACCTTATTGGCGCCCTCAGGCGCACCTTCAGCCTGGAAGGCGTACCTCTCCAGCTTCAATTCCAGGCCCGTAAAAGACGCAGATAGCGCCCGCCTTTCTCATCCTGCCGGTACTGAACGAAAGGTCTGCTGAAAACTTTTTTGTAAAAACTTTCATTTTCCCTTGACCACACAAGATATGGTGGTATTAGTAGGCCAGTTGTGCCGAAAAGCGGCACATATGGTGTTTTTCTAACCATTCAAATTTCCTCTGGAGACTGAACATGCTCGATGCTCGCGGTGCGGTTGATGCCATTGAAACTCGTTCACGTAAGGGTTCCGAAAACACAGAAAAGGCAAAGGAGAACAGAACCGCTTCCAGGCCCGGGGCGGGAGAAAAAGATCCCGGCCTCAAGACAACAGATAACGGTGTGAAAGTTCAGCGCCGGCTGACGGCGGAAGAAGAAAACCCTTTCGATTCCGTGGAGTGGGAACGCCGTAAAGCATCTATTGCCGGAGACGCCGGGAAAGATGTTTTCACGCAGGATAACGTCGAGGTCCCCAAGTCCTGGTCCATGCTGGCTACCAACGTCGTGGCTTCCAAGTATTTTTACGGCGGCGTCGGTACGAACGATCGTGAATACTCCGCAAGACAATTGATTCATCGCGTCGTAAGGACCATAACGGACTGGGGATTAAACGACGGCTACTTCGCGTCTCCCGAAGATGCCGAAAATTTCTACGGGGACCTTTCGTACGTCTGCCTCCATCAATACGGCGCGTTCAATTCGCCCGTATGGTTTAACGTGGGTTTGTATCAGATATACGGTCACAGTTCGAAAAGCCGTACCAGCTACCGATGGGACGAAGACGCCCGGGAAATCATACGCGTGGATAACACGTATAAGAACCCTCAGGCATCCGCGTGCTTTATACAGTCCGTTGAAGACACCATGGAAGACATCATGCGTCTTGCTTCTTGCGAAGCCATGCTCTTCAAATACGGTTCCGGCACGGGCACCGATCTGAGCACTCTGAGAAGCAGTCGCGAAAAACTTTCCGGCGGCGGCACACCCTCCGGACCTCTTAGCTTCATGAGGGTCTTTGACCAGGTCGCGGCGGTTATAAAATCCGGCGGCAAGACCCGGCGCGCGGCCAAAATGCAGAGTCTCAAGGTCAGTCATCCCGACATAGTGGAGTTCATCAACTGTAAGAAGAACGAGGAAAAGAAGGCCTGGGGACTGATCGAACAGGGCTACGACGGTTCTCTTTCGGGCGAAGCTTACGAATCTGTAATGTTTCAGAACGCTAACCTTTCCGTGAGGGTTACGGACGATTTCATGAACGCCGCGGAAAACGACGAGCCGTGGGAAACCCGGGCCGTGCTTACGGGTGAAAAAGTTGATACACATCAGGCGCGCGACCTTCTCAGAATGACAGCGGAGGGGACTCACGTCTGCGGCGATCCCGGCCTGCAGTACGATACTACCATAAACAGGTGGCACACGTGTCCCGACAGCGGCAGAATCAACGCCAGTAATCCATGCTCGGAATTCATGTTCCTCGACAACAGCGCCTGCAACCTCGCATCGGTAAACCTGATGAAGTTTGTAGACGAGAACGGCAATTTCAACATCGAGCTTTTCAAGCACGTTACACGCCTGTTCATTATTGCCCAGGACATACTTGTTGATAATGCCAGTTATCCCACCGTTGAAATCGCTGAGAATTCGCACGTTTACCGTCCTCTCGGTCTCGGGTACGCAAACCTCGGCGCCGTCGCCATGAGCCTCGGCATGCCGTACGACAGCGATCAGGGCAGAGCATTCGCCGGCGCCGTAACGGCTTTAATGACGGCCAACGGTTACTCCGTTTCCCAGGAACTCGCGCAGGTCAAAGGTTCATTCGCGGATTACGGCCGCAACCGCGATGCCATGATCAACGTCATGAAGATGCACCGGGGGGCCGTAGGCAACATTGACAGCGTACTCGCTCCCGCGGAGGTACGCAAAGCCGCCGAACAATTGTGGAACCATGTCGTCAGCAAGGCCCCTCGAACCGGGTTCAGGAATTCGCAGGTAACCCTGCTTGCTCCCACCGGCACCATCGGTTTCATGATGGATTGCGACACGACCGGGGTGGAACCGGACATCGCGCTGGTCAAATACAAGAAACTGGCCGGAGGCGGAACAATGAAGATCGTGAACCGGACCATTCGCCCGGCTCTCACAAAGCTCGGCTATACCGAAGACGAAATGGAAGCGATTATCAAGTACGTCGATGAAAACGACACAATTGAAGGCGCGCCCAATCTGAAAAGCGAAGACCTGCCTGTTTTTGACTGCGCTTTCAAGGCCCGGCAAGGCAAGCGGTATATTCACTATAAGGCGCACCTTAAAATGATGGCCGCCGTTCAGCCTTTCCTCTCGGGTTCCATAAGCAAAACGGTCAACATCGCCAATGACGCCACGGTAAACGACATCGCGCAGGCCTACGTGGAAGGCTGGAAACTCGGTCTCAAGTCGCTGGCCATGTACAGGGACGGCTCAAAGCGCATACAGCCGCTGAATACCGGTGAAAAAACCGGTGAGGCCAAGGCCGAAACGCCGGCTCCCAGGCCCTTCCGGCGCCGCATGCCCCTGACCCGGAATTCTATTACTCACAAGTTCGAGGTAGCGGGGCACGAGGGATATCTCACGGTGGGCATTTACGAAGACGGCCGTCCGGGTGAACTTTTCATCACCATGGCAAAGGAGGGAAGCACCGTTGGCGGTACCATGGATTCCTTCGGTACGGCAATCTCTCTCTGCCTGCAGTACGGTGTGCCGATCAAGGAGCTCGTGAGAAAGTTCGCGCACAGCCGTTTTGAGCCCAGCGGCTTTACAAAGAACTCCGATATTCCAATGGCCAAATCCATTGTGGACTACATTTTCCGCTGGCTGGACCACACGTTTCCGGACGGCAGGAACGAGGCCGCAGCCGTCGTGGAAAGCGAAGAAACAGCCGAACAGGCGGCCGCACCATCGGGGACACCCGTTCGGAACGATACCGAAAACAAGACAACACGGGTAGACCTGCAGTTCCGGGGATTCCAGGAAGACGCGCCTGCCTGCGATGTATGCGGCGCGATAACCGTTCGCAACGGATCCTGCTACCGCTGTTACAACTGCGGCAACTCCATGGGCTGTTCCTGATACCGCCGCCCGGTAATCTCCAGTACGCCGCCAGCGATGCGGCGAACCGCGTGATGAGTTCCCCGCAGGCTATCCTTGACCACCGCCCCGAAAAACACCACACTCCCTCGAGCCATGAGACTGGAAAACGCACGCGTACTCGACCAGAAAACCTACCCCGGCGGACAAAGGGAACTCGTCCTCCACGAACCCGCCATATCCTCCGCCATACAACCCGGCCAGTTCGTCCACCTGCGCGTCCCCAACCTGGCCTCCAGCGTCCTGAGACGCCCCTTCAGCGTCTTCAAGATCGACACCCCCCGTCTTTCCATTCTGTACGAATGCGTCGGCGTCGGAACCAGGGCCATGACCCGGTTGCGCCCGGGAGAAACCGTCAGCATCATGGGCCCGCTCGGCAACGGGTTCCCCACGGAGTCCGATAAGGCCTATCCCGTCCTCATCGCCGGCGGTTATGGAGTGGCCCCTCTTCACTTTCTGGCCTCCCGCCTCGACAGGAAAGGCACGGTATTCATCGGCGGCGCCGACGGCGACCGCGTTTTGTGCGCCGAAGATTTCGAACACATAGGCTGGCGTGTCATCCCCGCGACCGAAGACGGCTCTCTCGGTTACTCCGGCCTCGTCACCGAAGCGCTTGAAGAGTGGCTCGGGGAATACCAGAGATCCTTTGAAACGCTTGAATTTTTTGCCTGCGGCCCGGACGGAATGCTCAGGACCGTCAGCCAACAGGCCATATTCCTCAAGTCGAAAGTGTGGGTCTCGCTTGACCGCCACATGGGATGCGGAATCGGCGCGTGCCTCGCCTGCGTTCACAAAATCAGGGACGGCAAAGGCGACATAAAATGGAAACGCGTATGTCGCGAGGGACCCGTATTCGAGGCAAGGCAGGTGGTGTGGGAATGAATCCAGGGCCGGACATGTCGGTGAATATCGCAGGGATTTCCATGAAGAATCCCGTCATGGTGGCTTCGGGCACTTTCGGTTACGGGAAGGAATACTCGGACATCGTGGACATAAACCGTCTCGGCGCGGTAACGGTCAAGGGGCTGAGCCTTGAACCGTGGGAAGGAAACCCGACGCCGCGGCTCGTGGAAGTGCCGGGCGGCATTGTAAATGCCATCGGTCTTCAGAACCCCGGGGTACAGGTGTTTCTGGACGAGTATCTGCCCTTCCTGCGCGGTTTCAATACTCCGGTGATAGTTAACGTGTGGGGAAAGACAATCTCCGAATATGCCGAGGTCTCAGCCCGCCTCGACGGCTTGGACGGAATCGCCGCGCTGGAACTCAACATTTCCTGTCCCAATATCGAACACGGCGGATCTGAATTCGGCGCCGATCCCGCGGCTTCCTCCAGGCTCGTTTCCGCCGTACGGAAGGCGTGTTCTCTGCCCCTGATTCCAAAACTTCCGCCTCTCTATTCCGGGATAGAAGAGCTTGCCCGGTCCGTAGCCGAAGCCGGGGCCGATGCCGTTTCCCTTATCAATTCCATACCCGCGATGGTAATAGATATTGCCACGCACCGGCCCGTGCTTGCCAACGGCGTCGGCGGTCTTTCCGGACCGGCGATTCATCCAGTGGCCCTCAGGCTCGTCGCGCAGGCGGCGCGGGCCGTTGACATACCTGTAATCGGAATGGGAGGCATTACCGGGCCCGAAGACGCTGTTGAATTCATCATCGCCGGCGCCTCGGCCGTAGCCGTCGGCACGGCTAATTTCACCGATCCCCTTACCGCGCTGAAGGTTGTAGACGGAATTGAAGAATATCTCCTCTCCCATAACATAGCCCGCCTCGGCGATATTGCGGGAAGCCTCGAAACCCCCTGACTCCTGTTTTGAAAATGATGATCCAAATAAAACCCCGAACACGTCCCCTTATTATAGCGGCGCTTATCATCCTTTTTGGCGCCCTGGCGGCATGGTGGTGCGTGTATTTCCCCTATAACCGCGCCAGTCTCTACAGGGCCATACCGCGGCAGGCCCTCCTGGTAACCGAACACCGCAACCTGGGGGCCCGATGGAACTCACTGCTGGATAATGCTCTGGTAACGATGTTTCTTGGTCACGCGGGTCTTGACGAAAATCAAATCGCGGATATTAAGACCAACGCGAATCTCCGGACCGCCGCCGCATGCCTGGCGTCCCGCGATACTCTTGTCGCCTATTGCGACTCTCTCGGTCCGAGCGGTAAACCGGCATGGGTTTTATCCAGCTGGACCGGTCTCTACGGCAAGCTCATCGACTGGACATGGAGCCGGCGTCTCATATCGGATATTTCCGCCAGCCCGGTGGACACCCGGAGTTCGTATACGGTCTGGCTCATGGAAAATTCTCCCGACCAGGACGGTGAAATCTCCGCTTCCGCCGCGAAGCTTTCCTTCGCGGCAGTAGAAGGCGTACTCGTAGCCTGTCTTTCAGAAGACCCGAAGGCCGCCGGTTACGCTGCCGAGCGGATCAGCCGCCACGCCACACCGATACCGGAACTGGCCCAAAAGCTCGACGAAAAGCATTCTGCTTCGCCGCGCGCCGCGGATGAGGCATGGGTCGTCCTTTACCGGGGAGATATGGTCAGGGACCGCTTGGCCCTGCACAGCAGACTGTTCCTGAACTCCCCCGGTTACGCCCTTCTGGAAGTCACGGGGGATTCATCCCTCCTGCCGGATACTTTGCGTTTCTCTCCGCGCTCCTTGTCCGCGGCGTCCGCCAATTCTCTCGCCCGTCTCATTCGTACGACCCCGTGCGCCGCCATGGCCTTCCCTTTCCCGGACAGTCTCAACGGCGTGTGTTCGAACGGGCCCGATCCCGCTTTCCTGAAGGAGCTGGACAAAAGAGTTGTCAGTGGCCGTCCTTCCTTCGCCTTTCTTCTCGGAGGAGATCACAGCGGCAGAATGATGGTCAGAATACCGACACTTGTTCTGGCCCTTCCCGTACACTCGAATACCGAACTCAAGAACACGGTTACCGCTGTTCTCGACTCCTTCAATTCTCAATACGACCGGGGGCTGATACCCGCGTACCTTAGCCTCGCGGGAATTCAGACAGCCGTAATCGACGGAACGAAAGCCGGTTTTTATTCCGAACAGAGCAGGCAGGACAAGATAGCGTTGACGGTGGCGGACGGGTGGCTGGTTCTCTCGACCAGCTTCGGCACGCTTGAAAAGCTTCTTCTCAGCCGAGCCGCCGGCTCTTCTGAATCCGATTTGGCCTGGTTCAAAGCGCTGATGGATCAACAGGCGTCACTGCGCATCTGGGCGGACCCCGCCCGGACCGCTCCCGCTTTGACCAACGCCATTGCCGCATACGAACTTTTTCTGCTTATAGAGAAACCCCGCGTCTCCCCCGGAATACTGCTGTACTCCGCCGCTGTGCGGGACTGGCTGAAAAGACTTGAGCCCTTCGAGGAATGCCGCCTCGCTCTTCAGTCAGATGCGGATTCATTCACCGCGCGGTTACACTTCGGCAGGCCCGGACAGAACAAGACAGCCCCATAATTTCTTGCCCTTTGTACGGCCTTTGCGCTATACAGTACGTGTATTTTCACGCTCGGGTGGTGGAATTGGCAGACACGCTAGGTTGAGGGCCTAGTGGCCGCTAAACGGCTGTGCGGGTTCAAATCCCGCCCCGAGCACCAGAACACACAAGAAAGCCGCCAATAAGCCTTTATTTACAGGGGTTTTCGACAATCCACCCGGTTTCAATCCCGTTCCTTACGTGCACTTATCGGCTTGTCCTTGCTACGTATATAAGGCCCTCGAAAGTCTACCCATAGTCTACGCACCTTCGAAACGGCCCTGTGGGTCAGAGTACCAGGAAAAGGTCAACAGTAAATTCTGATTAATTTTGAGACAAGAATATCCCTGTCCCTCTTGCGGCTGTTTTTTCAGACATTGCTTTTAGAGGGTTTGCAGGTTTTATGAAAGAGTAAGGGTTGTACGGATCAAGAGCAGCGGAGGTCCGGCGACAATCTTGTGAAGCGGCTAAAAGAAGAAGAGGTCAATTTTATTCTTTATAGTGATCATGGGATGTGTTTTGATAACCCGATCAGGGTTTATCAGGATAAAGAATTAAAAAGAATTGTCGGAAAAGATTTAGT
>JAWODU010000074.1:0-5698 GCA_046483125.1 Kiritimatiellia bacterium | reverse complement strand
GCCGAGCTCCACGGATTTATCTGCATCGACGCGATTAACCTCCGTCGCTATATGTAGTTTTTGAAATGCCCCTGTGGGAGGCGATGCATTGAAAAACGGGTGCCCGTTCTTTGGGCGCCGGGCGGCAAGTCCAATGCGCCTTGGCTGCGGCATCGCAATGTGCCGGTCAGCCTGCATGGCAGCCCGCCGCTCAGAGCCACCGCAACGGGGAAATGCAAACTTTTTTCGGCTCCGATGACCCGGTTTCCGGGTAAATCCGCCCCTTATGGCAAAATCTCAAGATTAAAAAAACAATTATAGACACGCTAACGAATGTATGGTATCATTTTTAAGTACGTATGAAAGGGATGAAAGGGGCGTATAATTTGGTGAAGCAGGTTGCCTCACATACCGTTCAGCTTTCGTCAGGGGCCGATTTTCTTAAATCCGCCGATAGGGCGCTTGATGCTCTTGAACTGCTGAGCCGGCGCGGTTCACTCGGCGTATCGGACCTTGCAAGGGCACAGAAAACGGGCACGAGCACGGCGCACCGCATTTTAAACACACTGACGGAAACGGGCTTTGCCACGCACGACGAGGAGACAGGAAGATATGTTCTCGGCCACAAGCTTTTTGAACTGACAAAAGCGGCCATAGATTTGATGAAGCCACTGAAGTATGTCCGCCCCTGCCTGGACGACCTCCGCAGTCAATGCAATGAGAACAGCATTTTTGCCATTGCATCCCGGAGCCGGGATTGCGTGCTGGTGGTGGCCGAGTCGGCGGCAGACAGTTTTGTTCAGATAAGATCCTGCCTTTTTGATCGCCTGCCCCTCCACGCGAGCGCCTGCGGCAAGGCGTACCTTCTCGGGCTGACCGATGCCGAGCTGAAATCCTGCCTGGCAAACTGTTCATGGAAGAACCCGACCCGCAACGGCCCCCGCAGTCTGACCGGGCTCGGGACTCAGTTGAGGCTGTTTCGCAAAAACGGCTATACCGTATGCAAGGAAGAATTTATGAACGGGATTTCGTCCGTCGGCTCGCCGGTCTGTGACTGCAACGGCGATTTTGCCGGCGCTTTGGGAGTGATAGGGCCTTCTTCCCGCCTCAACGACAGGAAGATCAGGCGATTCGGGAGAATTCTGCAGCAAAGTGCTTCCAAACTCAGTCTGCACTTCAAAGCAAACGCCGTGTCGTAGCCCTTTTTCCCGCCCGGATATTTCCAGACATTTTTTTATTGAGAATTAAATTTTTGCGTCCGATAATGCGGAAATGTTTCCCGTATGACGGGAAAGGGGCATTTTCGATGAATCCAACTGGGATGAAAGCAGCCTTGAAGATACTGGAATATTACGCTTCCGGCAAACCCGCGTTCTCAATTGAGGCCCTTGCCCGAAAGACGGCCCTTCCCGAACCGGATGTCCGGACCGCCGTGCAGATCCTGAAACAAAGAGGGTATCTCAGCGAAACCGGATCGCGTAAATACAGGCTGAAGAAGGATATCCCCCTGCTCTAGATCGAAAACGGTCAGCTTAATAAAAGCGGTTTCTGCGGAGGCTTAACCCCGGGGTATTTCCGGGTTGAAATTCTTGAAAACAGCCGATGAGATAACCAGGTCCATTGACAGAACGACGAGATTCAAACCGGCGTGGACTATTGGAATCTCCGCGGATGTCCGCCGGAGCCGCAAAGAACACGGCCAGCCGAGGTTCTGGTACGAATGGGAAGCCGCATCGGAAGCCGAGGCCGAGGCCGTCAAAACACATTTCACCGAAAGAAGAATGAAAGAGAGCGGGAGCCATCAGGGCAGGTATCCAAGATACGTTTTCATTTTTTTAAGGTAAACCGGGGGAACTGGGAATCGCCGCTTTCGGGGCGTAAATCGGACAGTTCGAAAGTTAAACCGCATACTTCGATTCCGGAAAGGATGGTTTAGAATGCAGGATCAGACTGCCGGTAACGCATCTATTCTGATCGCCGACGACGACGGCACGGTTCGCAGTCTGATTGTTGCAATATGTCAAAGGCATGGAGCGGCGGTATCCGTTGCCGGTGACGGGCGCAAGGTCGACAACCTGCTTCAAGCCGGAAAACGCTACGACGTTATCGTTCTGGATCTGCTCATGCCCCACGCTTCCGGATGGGATCTCATCGAACGGATCAGACAAAGTCCCGCAAACGGCGACACCCCCGTTATCGTCATGACCGGCGCGCATATTGCTCCGCCGGAAAGGGAAAGGCTTCTGGAAAAGGTATCCGCTATCGTCGACAAGGGGGCTTTCCGGATCGCCCGGTTCGAAGAACTTCTGCAGGACATACTGCAGAGCAGACCTCAGCCGAACGGCTGAGCGACGAGGACGTGACATCTATAGCGGCTATTACTCCGGCCATTAAACAGTAGCAGGTGTGGCAATACCATCCTTGTCTCGATCTTTGTCCCGATCCTCGTCGACATCATCGTCCCGATCATTTGTCTGTCCCGGGTTAGCACGGGTTAGCAATTGACTTCCAGCCGTCCGGCCGGTAGTCTCTGTTCTTTTGGAAAGGAGATACGAGAGCATGAAGATCCTGTACGAGTTCATCCCGAAACTCAATTTCGTCGAATCCGCCGAGAAGGTTAAAGATCTGATCGATGGATTCAATATCACCGACAGCGCCAGCGGCATGCCTGCGCCCGGCGGCACCGCCTGTGCCTGTGTGCTCAAAAAAATGTACCCGGACAAGATAACGATTCCGATGCTCATCTCCAACTACAAGGGCCCCGTCGAGCTGGGCTCAGCCGCGCTCGCCGCCGAAGCCATGGGGGTCGACGGCCTGCTTCCCGACCCGGGCGATCCCCCGAAATACGGGAACCTGATCCGGACGAAGGCGGACGGAAGCTGTGAGATGCTGTCGGACCCCGACAAGATACTCGAGTATCGGCGTTCGACCGGTCCGGCCGAAGCAGTCAGGGACTTTCTCCGGAACAACACCAAAGTGAGTACGGTCCAGTTCGGTTGTCTGCTGACCGCGCGCGTACCCGCCGAAGCCGCCATCGAGCGCATGAAGGACAGCTGGGATTTCGGCTTCTTCCTGAGACTGGAAGAGTCAACGGTTCCCAAGTTGAAGGAGATCGGAGCGGAGTGCAAGCGCCTGGGCAAGCCCCTCTATCCCTATCTGATCGTCGAGACGCCCAAGAACAAGAAGATCCTGGACAGAATCGGATGGCCCGCCAGCGCAACCCTGGAAACCGCCGAAGAAATGGTGGCTCAGATCGAAGACTCCGTAAGCGGGGTGATTGCCACCTGTCTCGGATTCGTCTCATCCGATATGGATCTGCTGGCCAGGCTCCAGAAGTTCAGGGGGTAAAACGGGAGCGACGGGATCCGAGGACACTGGGCACACACCTATAGTCGCTGGCATCTATGTTAAGCCCTCAAATGCCCATTCTCGTCCCTGTGAAAAGAGCCGCCTGCCTACCCAATCCCCGCATCGTGATTATTTGCCTGTCCCCAGTAATCTCGCAGACAGGCTCGATAGCCAGTTCGTGTAGGCCGGAAAAAGCTGGTCAAAACATGGAATATAGGTATAATATCGGCAAGATTGACTCAGATAACAGCCTATACAGGCGCAGGTGAATCCGTGAAAGGCCCTCACAAAAATAAAAAAGCCCGCCCGTCAGCTGGAGAAGCACAGTTCAAGGACCTGGCCGACTCCCTCCCTGAAGCCATTTGCGAGGCCGATACGGCCGGCAAGATAATTTACGCCCTTGAGTCCGGACTCAAGGCTTTCGGCTATATACGCAAGGATCTTGAAGCTGAAATCAATGCCTTTGACTTGGTAATTGCCGAGGAGCGGGAAGAGGCCAGAGAGAATATCGCAAAAGTTCTGGCCGGAGAGGATCTTGGATGGATCGAACACACCGGCCTGCGCAAAGACGGAACGACATTTCCCTTAGAAGTTCATTCAGCGAGAGTCCTTCGAGAAGGCGGGCCGGCGGGATTCCGGAGCATTGCCGTTGACATCACCCGGCGCAAGAAGGCGGCCGAAGAAACAAGAAAAGCCCGGGAGAGATTCCAGCAGTTGTATGAATACGCGCCTGTAGCTTATCACACGCTGTTACCCGACGGGGTTATTACAAACGTCAACAAGAAATGGTGCCGAACGCTGGAATACGGAAAGAGTGAGGCTATAGGCAAATCGATCTTCGAGTTTGTTGTCCCCGAGGAAAGGAGAAGCGCCGTATCTTCTTTTGCCGAGAAAAAGAAAAGCAAAGAGACATTCAAGCACGGGCACGAAAGACACTATCTTACCAAGAGCGGCGAGGTCCGGACCCTGGTGACCAGCGATTTCTTTTCTTTGGATGCCGACGGCAAAATCGTTTCTGTACACACGACGCTTGAGGACGTAACCGAACGCAAGCGCATCGAGCAGGATCTGCGGAAATCCAACATGGAACTGTCCGCGGCGCTGGAGGAACTGAAACGGACACAACAGCGTGTTATTCAGGAAGAACGGCTCAGGGTTCTGGGACAGATTGCCAGCGGGGTGGCCCACGATTTCAACAACGTGCTGATGCCAATACTGGGGTTAAGCGAGATGGCGTGCTCCGACTCCGAACTGCGTAAAGACTCTGCCGAGATGTACAAGATCCTTGGGGACATTCACGAAGCCGCTAAGCACGCGCGGGAAATCGTACGCCGGATGAGGGAGTTTTACCGCCCGGCCGATGACGCCGACTTTACATCGGTAAACCTGAACACGGTGGTGGAATCCGGCCTTTTGCTCACTCAGCAGAAATGGCAGCAGGAGGCGCGTGCGAACGGGCGGCATATTGATGTGCGCACCGAACTTGGGACAGTTCCCGACATAAGAGGGGTAAAATCGGAACTCCATGAAGTTCTCACCAATTTTATTTTCAACTCCGTAGATGCCATAACAGGAGACGGTGAAATAACCGTTCGAACCTGTCAGCAGGAAGGAAGGGTGGTACTCGAGGTCGAGGACACCGGATGCGGGATGACCGAAGAAGTCCGACTGCACTGTCTGGAACCGTTTTTTACGGGCAAAGAAGGAGAAAGCTCGGGCCAGGGCCTGGCCGTTGTTTACGGAATTGTCCGGCGCCATGGCGGTTCCTTAGAGGTAAAGAGTCAGCCGGATAAGGGCACAACCGTTACGGCCAGATTCCCGCCCATGAATGCGGGCGAGGCGGAGACGGAAAAAAGGATAAAGGCCGATGAGAGAAATGCCGCTGATCTCCGCATTCTGATTATTGAGGATGAGTCCAGTTCGCGCCAGCTTCTGTCACGTTATCTGGACCCGACCGGCAAGGCGGTCGTAACCGCCGAATGCGGTGAAGAGGGAATCAGGAAGTCCGGTGAGCAAGAGTTCGATCTTGTAATTACGGACAGGGCCATGCCGGATATGAGCGGGGATAATGTGGCTTTAGAAGTGAAAAAACTTCGGGCGGATGTGCCGGTAATTATGCTGACAGGCTTTGGGACCGTTATGAAGGAAAATGGAGAAAAGCCTCACGGTGTCGATGAAGTTGTGGGCAAACCGGTAACACGAAAGGAATTGCAGAAAGCCATAAGTCGCGTCTTAACAAGAAATGTAGGCGTGCGGCCTGATTGCAGAGATGACGTGCGAGATAGCTGCGGAAGCGCAAGGGCCGGTTTCGCGTCCTGTGACGGCCTTGGTGTCCGACATTCCTCAAGGTGCTGAAGCGCAAGTGTCGCAG